>CAYNWX010000149.1:0-14855 GCA_964401005.1 uncultured Natronohydrobacter sp. | reverse complement strand
GCGGCGCGTTATACCACAGAAACCCCAAACCGCCCCCTGCCAAGGCCGCCGTGAAGATCAGCAACTCGCCCACGCCGGGCACGTAATGCACATCCAGATAGGCGGTGAAATCGACCCGGCCCACGGTATAGGCGATCACGCCCAGAGTGGCCCCGGCGATCATGACGGGCATGATGGCCAACCCGTCCAAACCATCGGTCAGGTTCACAGAATTGGCGGCCCCCACGATGACAAACGCCCCCACAGGGATGAAAAACCACCCCAATGTGATCAGCACGTCCGAAAAGACCGGCACGGCAAGCTGGCCCTGAAGCTCTGCTGGATGGACATACATAGCCGCGGCACTGGCCAGCACGCCGATCAGCGTGCCCAAGGCCAGCCGCACGCGACCGGGCACGCCCTTGACATTGCCCTTGGAAACCTTGGCGAGGTCATCGGCAAAACCGATCAGGCCAAAGCCGATGGTCACAAGCAAAACGATCCAGACATACGGGTTATCCAGCCGCGCCCAAAGCAGGGTCGACACAGTCAAAGCCGACAGAATCAGCAAACCACCCATCGTGGGCGTGCCGGTCTTGGTCAGCAAATGGCTTTCCGGCCCGTCGGCACGGATGGGCTGCCCATTCGACTGCCGGCGCTTGAGCAGGTTGATCAGCGGTCGCCCGAAGAAAAAGCCGAAGACCAGCGCGGTAAAAAACGCCGCTCCTGCCCGGAAGGTGATGTAGCGAAACAGGTTAAACCCCGGCAGGGTATCGGCAAACTCGGTCAACCAAAAGAACATTACAGACCCTTTTCCTGCGAGGGGGAGACATCTAGACCGCGCAGCGCATCGACCACGCGCGACACGCGGCTGCCTTTGGACCCTTTGACCAAGACCACATCGCCCGGCGCGACCAAAGCATGGATGTGATTGACCAAGGCTTCGGCAGTTTCAACCCGTTTGCCACGCTGACGGGCTGGCAAGGCCGCGTGCAGACTGGCCATGCGCGGCCCAACACAATGCACAATCCGCACCTGCGCCATAGACGGATCGCGCGCAAGGGCTTCGTGCATGGCAAGCTCTTCCGGGCCAAGTTCCAGCATGTCGCCAAGAATGGCAATGCGGCGCCCGCCCGGCGGAGGTATGGTTTGGGCCAATAGCGCAAGTGCCGCTGCCATAGAGGCGGGGTTGGCATTGAACGCATCGTCGATCAGGGTGAAACGCGCCTCTTCGACCGGGTCGAGCAGAATATCTTGGCGCAGGCCCCGACCCGCCGGTGGCTGCCAACGCCCCAGCGCATGCGCGGCGCGCGCAAGGTCCAGCTTAAGCGCATGGGCTACACCCAGACACGCAACCGCGTTGGTTGCGGCATGAACCCCGGAATTGACCAACCGCACGGCCAGCGCCATGCGACCAATCTTGGCGCGCAGGACCAGCGCCGTTTCGGTCTGGCGGACATCGTGCAGATGCAAGGGCACATCACCCGTGCCAAAGGGCAGGCAGGTGGCGGCATGGTGCTGCGCAACCGCGTCGAGGATCGGGCTGGTGGGCAGATCGGCGGGGTAAATCGCTGTGCCGCCGGGTTCCAGCCCGGTAAAGATACTTGCCTTTTCCTGCGCTATCGCCTCCAGGCTACCCAACGATTCAAGGTGCGCAGGCGCGATTGCTGTCACAATTGCAACATTTGGCCGCGTAAGGCTGGTCAGGGGCGCAATCTCGCCGGCATTGCTCATACCCATCTCGATCACAGCGAAATTGGCGTCTTGTGGCAGGCGCGCCAGCGTGATCGGCACACCCCAATGGTTGTTGAAACTGGCCTCTGCAGCATGAACCTTGCCGAATTCCGCAAGCATTTCGCGCGCCATGTCCTTGGTCGAGGTCTTGCCCACCGACCCGGTTATGCCGATGACCTGCGCTTTGCTACGCGCACGCCCTGCCGCGCCCAGATCGCGCAGGGCTTGCAACACATCTGGCACGATCAGAAGCGGCGCATCGGGGGTCACCCCGTCGGGTATGTGCGACACCATCGCGGCAGCTGCGCCCTTGGCCAGCGCGTCAGACACGAAATCATGTCCATCGCGCGCGGCGGTCAGGGCCACGAACAAATCGCCCGGTTGCAGATTGCGCGTGTCGATAGAAATGCCCTGCGCATGCCAATCGACTGTCGCTTGCCCTCCAGTGGCAAGGGCCGCATCTTGGGCGGTCCAAAGCGTCATGCCCGTTCCTCCAATGCGGCGATGGCCAACGAAGCTTGCTCCAAATCGTCGAAGGGGTAAACCGTGTCGCCCACGATCTGCCCGGTTTCATGCCCCTTACCCGCGATCAACAGGGCATCACCCGGTTCAAGCGCATCAACCCCGCGCAGGATCGCTTCGGCGCGGTCGGCAATTTCGATGGCATCGGGACAGGCTTGCAAAATCTCTGCACGGATTGCGGCGGGGTCTTCGGATCTGGGGTTGTCGTCTGTCACAAATGCAACATCCGCGTGTTTGGCGGCAGCTTCGCCCATAAGCGGGCGTTTACTGCGGTCACGGTCACCGCCCGCGCCGAACACCACTATCAGGCGCCCCATAACGTGCGGGCGCAGGGCTTGCAGGGCCAATGCCAGCGCGTCTGGTGTATGGGCATAATCCACGAAAACAGTGGCGCCGTTCTTGCGCGTTCCAGCAAGCTGCATGCGCCCGCGCACCCCATCCAGCCGGGGCAGTTGCGCAGCGGCTTCGGCAGGCTCTGACCCGCAGGCCAGCACCAATCCATAGGCGATCAGCACGTTTTCCGCCTGAAACCCGCCAATCAGTGGCAGGGTTTGCTGGTAAATCGTGCCATCGTAAGAAAAGCGCAGCACTTGGCCAGAAGCGTCAAAGCGTTGACCAAGCAAGCGAATATCGGCATCGGCATCGCGCCCAACGGTCAATGTGCCGATGCCGCGCGCTTCGGCAATCGCCAGCAGGTCCGCCCCGCGCGGGTCGTCCATATTCAGCACCGCAACGCCATCATCTGGCAGCACGCGCTCGAACAACAAAGCTTTCGCTTTGAAATAGGCGCCCATCGTCTGGTGGTAATCCAGATGATCCTGCGTGAAATTGGTAAATCCTGCTGCGCGCAAAGTCACGCCGTCCAAGCGGCGCTGGTCCAACCCGTGCGAGGATGCTTCCATCGCGCAATGGGTCACCCCCTCGCGCGCCATATCGGCCAAAAGCCGGTGCAGGGTAACGCTATCGGGTGTCGTGTGGCCCAAGGGCGCGCTATAGGCGCCCTCCACCCCGGTGGTGCCAAGGTTCGCCGCCTCGTGCCCCAACGCAGCCCATAGCTGGCGGGTAAAACTGGCGACAGAGGTTTTGCCATTGGTGCCCGTAACCGCTGCCATAACCGCCGGTTGCGCGCCAAACCAGAGCGCCGCCGCACCAGACAGGGCCGCGCGCGGGTCTTCCGCCAGCACAAGGGCGGCGTCCGAGGCGGCCAGGGCGTCTGCGGCGATTTCCGCTCCCACCCGGTCTGTCAGGATGGCCTGCGCGCCGCGCGCCAATGCGGTGGCGATGAACTCTGCCCCATGCACGCGACTGCCGGGTAAGGCCGCGAACAAGGCCCCTTTCGGCACAGCGCGACTGTCAAGGCTGATGCCCGTCACTGCCACTTTGCCCCCACGCACAGGGTTCAGGCCAAGCTCTGACAAAGGGCGGGCAGGCAGGTCGGACACGCGCGGGTTCCTTCAGAAAGGCCAAGTAGAAAGGCCGAATAAAAAGGCCGAGGCCAAAAAGCCGGGGCATGGAACGGATCGCCGTTCTGTTACCCCGTTTTGCCGCGCGGGTTCAATGGCCCGCATGGCGCGGCGGTCATTGCGCGCTCATATCCATCTGAAACCCGGCCTCTGCCTCTGCAATGGACACAGGTCGCAGGCCCAAAAGCGGGGCCACGCGACGGGTAATTTCTGCCGATAACGGCACCGCCGTCCAGCCCGCAGTGCGGCGCGGTTCTGGCCCGGTCGTGTCCACGGCTTCGTCCAGCGTGACGATCAGAACATATTTCGGGTCATGCGACGGAAAGACAGAGGCGAAGGTCGCCAAAACAGCATCTTCCTTATAGCCGCCATTGGGTGCGGGCTTGTCGGCAGAGCCGGTCTTGCCGCCCACCGGATAGCCCGGAATGCGCGCGAAAGAGGCTGTGCCTTCAAAGACCACATCATGCAGGATCTTGCGCATCTGGGCAGAGGTGCGCGGGCTGATGATCTGCGCGCCCTCTTGCGGTGCGTCGCGGCGCAGCAGCGTGGGCGTAACCTCTCGACCGCCATTGACAAGCGTGGCATAGCTCGCCGCCAAGGCCAGCGGGCTTGTGGTCATGCCATGCCCGTAGGAAATGGTCATCGCTGACAGGTCCGTCCACGGATCGGGCAGCAAAGGCCGCGCGCGCGCGGCTTCGGCCAGTTCGATCTTGGCCGAATCGAGCAAGCCAAAGCGGCGCAGGAACGCTTGCTGACGCTCTGCGCCCATCGCCTGCACCATCCGCGCAGTCCCGATATTCGAGGATTTGACCATGACCTTGGTCACCGACATCTGGTCGCCATAATCGCGGAAATCGTCAATCTCGAACCGGCCCCAGCGGATCGGTCCGCGCGTGTCGATGATCGTGTCGGGGGTGACAGAGCCTTCATCAAGCGCTTGGGCCACGGCAAAGGCCTTCATCACAGAGCCAAGTTCGTAATAGCCCTGCACGGCGCGGTTAAACAGCGGGCTGTCGGCAGGTTCGCCCGTTATGGGCGGCGCGGGGCGGTCGTTGGGGTCGAAATCGGGCAGTGACACAAGGCTAAGCACTTCGCCCGAAAATGCATCCATCAACACCGCGCTGGCCCCGCGGGCATTCAGCGCCAACAAGCCGCCCGACAACACCTCTGTCACCGTAGCCTGAAGTGGCAGGTCGATGGATAAGCGCAGGGGTTGGTTGGCTTGGGCCGGGTCGCGCAGACGATCTTCGAAATAAAGCTCTGCGCCCGCGACACCCAGCAATTCTGCCGCGCGCACGCCTTGTTCGCCGTAGCGCGAGCCGCCCAGCAGATGCGCGGCAATCCGGCCGTTGGGATACACGCGCATCTTGCGCGGGCCAAACATCAACCCCGGTTCGCCTATGTCATGCACCGCCTGTTTTTGTTCCGGCGAAAGCCGCGTCCGCACCCAGACGAAACGGCGGTCGGGGTCGGTAAAGCGCGCGGTCAGCCGACCCACATCCAGATCGGGAAAGATGCGGCCAAGCTGTTGCGCGGCGCGCACCGGGTCGACCATGCGGCGGGTTTCGGCATAAAGCGCATGTGTGGCAAGGTTGGTGGCCAAGACGCGCCCGCTGCGGTCGGTGATATCGGCCCGCGCGCCGGAAATATCTTCCAGCAGGCCGACGCGCATTTCCAACGGTTCGGTCGCGGCCAGAAGGCCCATGCGCGCGCCCAAAAGCACGAAGCCGGACAGAAACATCAGCGCCAGGACCAGCAAGCGCACTTCGGCGCGTATACGGCCGGTATCGCGCAGTTCTTGGCGGCGCAGGCGCAGGTTTTCCTGTTCGATATAATCTGGGTTCTCGCCGCGCTCGCGGGCATTTAGGATGCGCGCCAAAGGGCGCAAGGGCGTGCGGGTCATGGCTGCTCCTCTGTCATGGCCTCTCGCGTGCCCGATAGCTGATCGAGGGTGCCGAACACCTCTATCCCGTCGCCAAGGTCCAGCCGCACTTCGGGCGTGGGATAAGCAATCTCGCCAATCTCTCCGAAATGATCGGCAGTGATGGGGATAAGTTTCAGTTCGGTGAAATTGACGTCCACCAGAGCCCGCAAGCGGTCAGGACGGTTCAGATAGGCCCATTCCACCCGTTGAACCGAGATTTCGGCTTCAAGTGCTGCGATCTCACGCTCCAGGCTGGCACGGGTGTTCATGGCCTGTTGGGTCAGATGGTTTTCACGATACGCCCATGTTGCAAGCCCGATTACGGCCAGCGCGGTAACAAGGTAAAGAATGCTTCGCATGCGTTACACCTCTGTAATGCGTGGCAGGCCAAGCGCGCTGCTGTCGGCAGGGCCAGCCGGAGCGTCCGTGCGCAGCGCCAGCCGCAACCGGGCAGAGCGCGCGCGCGGGTTCGCGGCCAGCTCTGCATCGTCTGCGGCAAGGCCCTTTTTTTCCAGCAGGGTGAACCGGGCCGCGGTCTGCGGCGCTTCCGGGGCAAAGCGGTTGCCCCCGCCCCCCTGCCCCGCGCGCTGCGCCAGAAAACGCTTCACGATCCGGTCTTCCAACGAATGAAAGCTGACCACGGCCAGCTTGCCACCCGGTTTCAGTGCCCGCTCTGCGGCTTCCAGCCCGTCGACCAGCGCGTCAAACTCGGCATTCACGGCAATCCGCAGGCCTTGAAAAGACCGCGTTGCGGCGTGACTTTGGCCCGGCTTCGGGCGCGGCAGGCACGCGGCAACAATCTGCGCCAGCTGGCCCGTGCGCTCGATCGGAGCATCGGTCCGCGCCTTGATGATAGCGCGGGCAATGCGGCGGCTAGCGCGTTCTTCGCCGTAATGAAACAGGATATCGGCCAATGTCTCTTCCGATGCGCCGTTGACAATGTCGCGCGCCGATGGCCCGGATTGCGACATCCGCATGTCCAGCGGGCCATCTTTGGAAAAGGAAAACCCGCGTTCGGGCAAATCTAACTGCATGCTCGACACGCCCAGATCCAGCACAACACCGTCCAACACCCCGCCCGCATGGTCATCCAATTGCGCGAAATTGCCCTGCACCAAGCGCAGTCGGTCGCCATAATCAGCGCCCCAATCGCGTGCCATGTCCAGCGCCAATGGGTCGCGATCAACGCCAATCACCCGTGCAGCCCCGGCCTGCAAGAGCGCGCGAGCATAGCCGCCCGCGCCCAGCGTGCCATCCAGCCAAACCCCCGAAATCGGGGCAAAATGCGTCAGGATAGGCTGTAGAAGAACGGGGATATGCGGGCTTGCGTCTGACATCACACTCAGCGACGGCGAGAGGACAGATCGCGCATCACATCGTCAACGTCGCGCGCGCGCTCGCGGCGCGGCGGCAAGTGAATGCGCGGGTCGAAATCGGGGGCCTGATCGGCAAGGAATACCTCTGTGCGCTGTGATTTGACCGCGACGAAGGTGTCTTCCTTCCAGATCTGGAAATGATCGCCCTTGGCAATGAAAAACGCGGCCTCGTTCGGCTCCAGCTCCAGCTTATCGCGCAGGCGTTGGGGTAGGACGATCCGGCCATCCTCATCAATCTGAACATCGGACGCGTGACCATGAAAGGTAAATTCCAAGGTTTCGCGTTGCGGGCTGCCGGGTTGCATCATGTCGATGCGATCCTCGATATCCTCTATCGCGGTGATGGTATAGCAATCCAGACGCTTCTGGTTGTCCATCCCATAAACCAGAACAAGATTCGGGCGCAGGCCTTCGGTCCAGTCGGGGTCGCCCTCTTCGATCACGCGCCGGAAGCTGGCCGGGATAGAGACCCGTCCTTTACTGTCCACCTTCTGGTGGAAAGAGCCTCTGAACCTGCGTGCCACTTTGGGCGGTCCTTCGTCCATGCGCGACGCCGGTCAGGCGCCAAAAATGAAAACGGCGGATCGAGCTGCTGCCACTGCCCGATCCGCCGACTGTCCCATCGCTGGGTGCCCGGTTGGCGCTCGCTTCCTTGGGGGGAGGGGATGCTGCTCGCGAGCGCGCCGGATCTGTGTTTTTGTAGATAAAGCGGGTGCCTGTATGAACTCTGCCTCTGCGGGGTCTTGGTGCCCCTGTGATGCCCGTTTATCTTGGAATAATGATTGCCATGGGAATTCATGGTAATCAATTGTCATCTTGGCTTGGCGTGCAGAAATCCTGACTGTATTGATGCCACTATATGCAGGATGTAGCGATCCGTCTCTGCATTTATATCTACATGTTGTGAGAACAAAGATAGATCAAGCCGAGATATGCGAAACACTGATAGGAAATCACGCTGAATTTCGAATTTCCCATAAATTCCCGAAAGTATTCCATCAGCCCAAAAATGTGGCTCGGCAGACACAGGATTCAGAGAATTCACACTCAAACACAACAAAAAACACGCACGAATCACGGCTCAGTGATTCGTGCGTGTTTGTCTGCGGCCATCTACTTGGCTGGTTCCATAAAGTCCCAGAACGGAACCCAGATGTCAGAGTTGCGCGATAAGCTTATCGGCTATGCGCGCATAGGCCCCTGCAACAGGGCTATCCGTCGCCGCGACCGGCACACCGCCATCCCCGGACAAGCGCACTTCCACGCTCAGCGGCAATTCGCCCAAGAAGGGCAACCCTTGCTTCGTCGCTTCGCGCCGCACGCCGCCTTCGCCAAAGATATGCTCCTCATGGCCGCATTGCGGGCAGATGAAGGTCGACATGTTTTCGATCAAGCCCAAGATCGGGGTTTTCAGCGTCTCGAATGCCCGCAACGCCTTGCGCGCATCCAAAAGCGCCACGTCCTGCGGGGTCGATACGACAACCGCGCCGCGTACATCGAACTTGCTACACAGGGTCAGCTGAATATCACCCGTGCCCGGCGGCATGTCGACGATGAGCACATCCAGCGCGCCCCACTCCACCTGTGTCAGCAATTGCTGCAACGCGCCCATCAGCATGGGGCCGCGCCAGATGACCGCCTCGTCGCCCTTCAACATCAGCCCGATAGAGATCATGCGCACGCCATGCGCTTCCAAGGGCAGGATGCGCTTACCATCGGGCGAGGCTGGGCGCTTGTCGACCCCCATCATCTTGGGCTGACTGGGGCCGTAGATATCGGCGTCCAGCAAGCCAACACGCAGGCCCTTGCGCGCCAAGGCCACCGCAAGGTTCGACGCCACGGTCGATTTGCCGACCCCGCCCTTGCCAGACCCGACCGCGATCAGATTGGCCACGCCCGGCACTGCCTGACGCCCCTCTTGCTGGGTGGGATGACGCCCGATCTTCAGGTTGGGCGCAGGTTTGGGGGCCGAATGCGCCGTCAGCGCCACAGAGACGGTTTGAACATCCGGCAAGGCGCTCACGACCTTCTCTGCTTGTATGCGCACCTCTCCGTATATTTTCGCAATCTCTGCAGTGGGTGTTTCGATCACGAAGCGGACGGAGTTACCGTCAATCACCAAGGCCCGCACCAGATCGCGCGCGACCAAGGTGCCGCCATCGGGCAATTGTACTGTGTCGAGGGCTGTCAGAATCGCGTCGCGCGTGGGGGTCATGGGGGGAGCTCCATTCAGGGTATCCGCATTACATGGGCATGGGGTTTCGGGCGGCAAGGGCCAATTTCTAGGTCTGCCCGACCAAATGCTGCGATCATGGCCACGCAGTTTCGGCCCGGATCGCAGTGCGAGTGTTGGGAACTACGCCAAGCGCCCAAAAAAGGGTCTGCGATATACCTTAAATGCCCAGCCTTAACGCAATTTGAAATTTACCTAGCGTAACCATGCCTCTAGCGCATAGCTGCATTGCAGAAATTTCCATTGCGCAGATGCAGCATTTGCCTATCTTTGGGGTAACGAAGCCAAACATGGCCAGAAGTGAATTAAAAGGTGCACGAAAATGGAACATATCGCAGAAAATATCGGCACACGCAGCGTTCGCATACCCTTTGTGGGAATGTTAAATCACTTGGTTGACGCGTTTGCGCGTCGCCGCGTGTATAACAGAACATATGCGGAGCTGAATGCTTTGTCTACGCGTGAGTTAGACGATTTGGGCATCAGCCGCTCCATGATTTCGCGCCTTGCCTATGAGGCCGCGTTCCAGAAGTAAGTTTTCAGGCCCTATCCTCCTCCCAGGGCTTGATTACGGCGGCGGCTATTTCCTCCTCCCTTGGCCGCCGCCAGAAATACCGCTTCGGTGTAACAGCCTGCAAGCGGCACGAGACGACCGCCCTTATCCTCCTCCCGAGGGCGTTCGTAAGGAAAACCGGCCTCCTCCTCCCTGCCGGCTTCCTTAAGATACGGGCTTCGGCCCATGACATTGTGGCGGCCCCCTCCTCCTCCCTGGGGTCGTGCATAATCGGCGGCAGTCCCCTCCTCCTCCCTGGGACTGCCGCTTTTTGCTTTGCGAGACATGGCGTTAAAAGTAGCTGCGCACCAGCGCTTCCGAAATCAGCCGCCAGCCATCCGCAATCACGAAAAACGATAGCTTGAACGGCAGCGACACGATCGCGGGCGGCACCATCATCATGCCCATCGACATCAAGACCGCAGCCACAACAAGGTCAATGATCAGAAACGGCAGGAAGATCAGAAAGCCGATCTGGAACGCGCGCGCAATCTCGCTGAGCATGAAGGACGGCACGAGCACGGAGAGCGGCGCATCCGGACCAAGCACAGGTTGCGGCTCTGGTCGAAGGCTAGCAAGGCTTTCGAAGGTTTCAGGTTCAATCCGCGCTGCCATGAACAGCCGAAACGGCTCTGCAGTACGCATGAACCCCTCTTCCACAGAGATACGTCCCTCGTTCAGCGGAACGATCCCGTTTTGCCATGCGGCGACCAGCACCGGCTCCATCACGAAATAGGTCAGGAACAGCGCCAGCGAGATCATCAGCATGTTCGGTGGCGACTGCATCAGCCCTAGCGCCTGCCGCAAGATGGCCAAAACCGTCACGATAAACGGAAAACAGGTGATCATCACCAAAATGCCCGGCACAAGGCTCAGCAGGGTCAGCAGCACCAAGAGTTGTGCGCTACGCACCGCAAGCGAGCCGTCCTCGCCCAGTTGCAGGCTAAATTCCTGCGCCAAGCCCGGCGTCAGCGTCGCAAGCCAGATAGCCAGAGCCAGACCAAGAACATGCCAGCGCATGAGCTAAAGCATCTCGTCCAGTTTGACGAGTTCAGTCAGGCGTACGCCCAAATAGCCCGCCTGTTCGCCTTCCAGTTCCTGCAATTCGCCGCGCGCGATCAGCTTGTCGCCGATATACAATTCCACCGGGTCATCTATCCTGCGGTCCAGCGGCAAAACCGCATCGCGGCGCAGACCCATCAAATCACGTACCATCGGTCGTGCAAACCCGACAGAGACCGTTATCTCGATCGGCACCTGCCCCAAAATGGCGGACCCATCGTGCACGGGCAGCGGAGCAGATCGGCTTGTATCATCCATGTAAAGCATCCTTCTGGTCAGACGCGAAATCTACTGCCGTTTTCAAGGCAACGATGACAGCATCAAGGTCGATCATTCGCGTCGTCTGATCCCAGCGCAGCAAGACCTGCGCTTCCGAAAAGCTCGGCTCTTCAACCAAGGCAATCTCTAGCCCCGCGATTGCGGCGGCGCGTTCGGCCAAAATATGTTTCACGGCAGGCGCGCAGATCAACTCTAACCGCCGCGCGAAATTCCTTGACGCAAGGGCGCGCAAGTCACGCTCCACATGCCGTGGAAGGGCTGCACGGGCCAATTCCGGAAGGATCACGTAAATTATCTGCGCAGCAAGGTCGACAAAGCTGACTTCCATCGCCGCGCGCGCTTCGTGATAGCTGAAAGAAATCGCCTGCAATGCCTCTTCGGCGGCACTGCGGCGTAAGGCATCTTCGTTGCGCATTTGCTCCAGCGCATCAGACCAGCCTGCGCCATAGCCCTCTTCAAATGCACGGCTGCGCAGGTTCTCAATCTGATGCGGTGTTGACGGAAAATCATCGTGTGCGACAGAATCGCTGTCGAAACTCTCTAGCCTAAGAACTGCGTTTTTCATGAGCGCTCCTTACGGTCTTCCAACCAGTGCCGAAGAAGTTGTGTTGAGTCCTCTTGGCGTTCTTCGATCATGCGACGCAACCGTGCGACAGGATCTTCGCGATCAGTGCCCGGCGCGCCCAAGGCGTCCGCCTCGTAGCGCTGAACACCCTCGGCTCCGGGAAAGGATGCATCAAGCGCAAGCAGATCATTGGACCTTTTTGCAGCGTCTTGCCGCGCGACCCGCAAAATCGGACGCAGCACGAACAACACGAAAATCGTTAGCATGACCAACAGGAAAGCCCAGCGCAACAGGGTCATCAAGTCGAGCTCTGCATTCGCGAAAAGACCTGCGCGCGCTTCTGTACCCAGTGCAGCAATCGGTTCAAAACGCAGGGATTCGAGCGTGATGATATCCCCGCGTCCCTCGTCATACCCCACGGCGGAAGCGACAAGCCCGCGCAGGGTTTGCAGTTCTTCAGAGCTACGCGGGCGCCACGTGCGCGTGCCATCGGACTGGACCTCTTCAACCCCATCAACCAGTACCGCAACGGTCATGCGCCGGATTGCCCCCGGCCCGCGCTGAATTTCGCGCCGCGTCTCTGACATGTCGTAGTTTGTGTTCTGACGGGTGACAGTTTCCAAGTTCTCGACCGCGCCCGCCTCTGACGCTGCGTCGCCATCAGGCAGATTGGATGCAACGGTGACACTTTGCGCCATTGGCTCCGTGCTGCTGCTGCGCGATTCTTCTGTTTCGGCTCGGATCGCAACGCGGCTTTCGGGGTCAATGCGCCGCCCCGTTATGGTTTCCATGTCCGTGACCGTGTCGATGGACAATTCAACCACGGAACGACCAGGGCCGACATGCGCTTCCAGCAAACGTTCAACATTGCGCCGCAACTCGCGCACGCGGTCAGCACTTTGCGCGGCAGGTTGCTGGGCGTCATCCGAGTCCAGCACCATTCCGCTGGTGCCATCGATAATCGACACGTCTTGCGGGGTCATCCCCGGCACGGCAGAGGCCACCAAGAAGCGCAGGGCGCGGGCCTGCTCTGGTGAAATTTGCGCACCACTCGTCGTGACAGAGACTGACGCCGAAGGCGCAATGTCGCGTCGGAATGTGCCGCTGACCCCTTGCGAAATATGCACCCGAGCGCTGCGCAGATGTGGACTGGCAACGATCGTGCGCGCCAATTCGCCCTCTTTCGCACGCCAATATGCGGCATCGAACATCTGCGACGTGGTGCCAAACCCGGTTAGCGAATCAAGCAGCTCATAGCCAGTGTGCGAATTGGCAGGCAACCCGGCCGAGGCTAGCATCAAGCGCAGTTCATCACGCTCCGGCATGGGAACATAGATAGCGTCGCCGCGAACTTCATAGGCCACGCCGCGGGCTTCAAGTGCCTGGATCACATCGCCCGCGGCGGCTTGTTCTAGGCCCGCATAAAGCAGCGCCTGTCCGGGCTTCAGCCCTTGCTGCACAATCAGCAGGATTGCCACGACCGCGCCCAAACCGATGGCGCCCGCCATCAGCCTGCTGCGCATGTCGAGTGTTGTCCACAATGCCTGTATCTGCTGCACCGCGATGCTCCATTCCAGCGGGCCTTCTGCCCGGTCGACAGGTGCAACATCGCGGTGATGGCTTAAGATTCGGTTAGTGTCCTTGTGTCACAAAGGAGAAAATTTCAGACGACTTGCGAGGAAACATGTCACAGACCGCAGACGCAGCCGCCCCTGCCCAATTAGACGTTCCGAAAAAGAAGGGTTTGCGACCCATCGTCATTGGTCTTGCAGGTGCGATCGCACTCGGTGGCGGCGGGTTCTACGCTGTCTATTCAGGCTGGGTTCTCGCCTCTGACACCCAAAGCACAGCGCAAGAAAAGCCCGATAAAACGCAAGCCCTGCCCAGCTATCTGCAAATAGAACAGCTTAACCTATCCTTAGCCAATCCAGAGGGCGCGCGGCATTTGCGGCTCTCGGCCCATATAGAGGTTGCCGATGGACGGTTGGCAGAGGCAGAGGCCTTGCGCCCGCGATTCCTTGCCGTCATCAACACGTATTTGCGGGCAATTGAACCGCGCGACCTTCAAGAAACAACAGCGCTGATCCAATTGCGGGCGCAGATCTTACGGCGTTTGCAATTGGTCGCTGGCGAAGACCTGATTGACGATTTCCTGATTACCGAATTCATCCTCAATTAAGGAGTGCCACCATGGAAATTCTTACAGATATTGTAATCGGTTCAGGCGCACTTCTGGCGGCGGCGTACTGCCTTCTTTTATCGCGCCGCCTGCGTGCTTTTACCCAGCTGGATGGCGAAGTCGGGCGTGCGATAGCGCTTTTGTCAAAACAAGTCGACCAGTTGACAAGCGCACTTTCTGCTGCCGAAACAGGCGCAGCGGCGCGTGAAAAAACTTTGAGCGTGCAAATTTCTGCGGCGGAGCAAGCGGCACGGCGTTTGGAATTACTCATGGCCGCCGATCGTGCAGAGAAATCGCCGCGCGCAACCGATTTACCATCTGCCGTTGCGCCCAAAACCCTCTGGGCAGAGAGTGACGACGCGTTTGAACCAATTGGTCGCCCACAAGGCACTGAACAGCGGCTACGCTCGACGCGGGTTCGCTCCGGAGGCCGCTTATGACGGCCCCTCGTAGGCCCAGGGGCAGTGGTTTAGGGTTTGTGCTAATTTTATTGGCCGGGCTTTTCTTCGTGGCCGGGCTTTCCAGGTTCAGCCTTGGCGTGGTCACGGCCGTTGCCGCTGATGGCGAGCGAACGCCAACAACGGCACCGCAACCGGAAAGTCCGGACGTCGGCGCGTTGTTTGAAGCCCTGCGTGCACGCGAGGCACGATTGGTCGAGCAAGAACAAGCCTTGGCTGAGCGAAAAGACGCCCTGCTCTTGGCAGAGGAGAATCTCCGCAAACAAATCGCCGATCTTCAAGCCGCCGAGGAGCGGCTTAGCGCCACACTTGCCATCACGGAATCAGCCGCCGAAACCGACCTGACACGGCTGACGACCGTCTTTGAGCATATGAAAGCACCGCAAGCCGCAGCTTTGTTTTCGACCATGGATACGGAGTTTGCCGCAGGTTTCATAGCCCGTCTGAACCCGCAATTCGCCGGAGAGGTCATGGCTGAACTGGACCCTACACTGGCTTACGGAATCAGCGCGGTCTTGGCCGGTCGTC
>CAYNWX010000148.1:0-8518 GCA_964401005.1 uncultured Natronohydrobacter sp. | reverse complement strand
GGCGTGTTCGACGTGCGGGCCAGAGCGCGGCGCGCGGTCAAAGCGTTGATCAAGCTGGACTTGCCGACATTCGAGCGGCCTGCAAAGCAAACCTCCATCCGGTCATCGGGGGGCAGGCCATCCATGGCGACCACGCCTTTGAGGAACTCGACCTGCCCCGTCATCAGCTTGCGGCCAGCCTCTATGCTTAGCTCATCCGCTTCGGGTGCCAAGGGGAAGGGAAGTCCGTTCATGCCGCCAACTCTACATTATCGCCCGCGCGGATGGGGCCGGATTGGATAACCGAGGCATAAACGCCGAAATTCGTGTCGCCGCGCGCAATACGCAGGGCTTTGAGCGTATCATGGTCGATCTGTCCTGTGGCGCAATCGACCATGGTCGCGCGGCACCGGCCAATCGGTTCCACCACGCGCAGGCGCGCGCCGCCGATGGTCAGTTCGCGCCCAATCAGGTCACATTCGGCCCAAGCCTCCATCCCGTCCAGCCACAGGTTCGCGCGCCAGCGGTCCAGCCCCAGATTGGCCCCAAGCTGCGTGCCCAAAACAGCGTTGGACGCAAGGTTCAGAATAGAGATCGATTCGAAATCGGTGTCGGTCATACCGCGCCCGGCTTTGACCAGTTTGGCAGGCCCGGCGCGGCTGTCGTCGTGCAGCGGGCGCAGCCATGCCAGAAACGCGGCCTCGCCCTCAGGCGTGTCGGGGTCGAAAGTCAGCGGCGCAAGGTCGGGATGGGTCAGCGTCAGGCGCGCCCCGTCCCACGTGGCGTTGATCGCTTGCAGGGCCGATGTCTTGGCCCCACGCGTGAAATTCATGCATGGGTTCCAGCCCGGCATCAACATGGCCGCGTCATGCGCGACGGCCCAATGCCGGTCCATGGGCAGGCACTGGCACTCGGTCAAATCAACCGAAGCCAATTCTTCCCGCCCATGCGCCTTGATGGGATGGCGGAAGATATGCGCCAGCCGCCACCCCACGGCCCTAGGTCTTCTTCTTTTTCTTCACGCCGATATTCCCCAACAAATCCGGTCGCGCGCCATGCATGGTCATGATCGAATATTGCTGGATGAACGTGATCGTGTTGTTGGCAATCCAGTAAAGCACCAGACCCGACGCGAACCAGCCCAGCATGAACATGAAAATCCACGGCATCCACGTCATCACGGCTTGTTGGATGGGTTCCGTGGGCGCCGGGTTCAGCCGCATCTGGAAGAACATCGAAATGCCAAGGAAGATGGGCAGGATTCCGATGAAGATGAGCGACAAGAAGCTTTCCGGCCCCGGTGCCGCCCAAGGCAGCAGGCCGAAGAAATTGAAAATGGAGGTGGGGTCGGGGGCCGACAGGTCGTTGAACACCCCGAACCATTCGGCATGACGCAGGTCGATGGTGACAAAGATCACCTTATACAACGAGAAGAAGATCGGGATTTGCAACAGGATCGGCAGACAACCCGCCGCCGGATTGACCTTCTTTTCCTTGTAAAGCTTCATCATTTCCATCTGAAGCTTCTGACGGTCGTCGCCCGCGCGTTCTTTCAGCGCCAGCATTTCGGGCTGAAGTTCTTTCATGCGGGCCATGCTGACATAGGATTTCCACGCCAGCGGCAGCAGCACCGCCTTGATCAGAAGCGTCAATGCGATGATCGACCAGCCCATATTGCCCAGCAGACCTTCGATGAAATAGAGCGTGGCGAAGATTGGTTTCGTCAGGAAGAAGAACCAGCCCCAGTCGATCGCATCGATGAAGCGCTCGATCCCCAACTCGGCCTCGTAGGTGCGCAGGGTGGTCCATTCCTTCGCGCCCGCGAACAGCATGGTCTGCGCCTCGGCGCGTTCGCCCGGCCCAATGGCAACGGTCGGTAGATCGGCGCGGGTCTGATACACGTCGCGCGCGGGAATGTAGCGCGACACGGCCGTGAAGCTTTCACCCGGCACCGGCACGATCATGGCCATCCAGTATTTGTCGGCAATGCCCAGCCAGCCGTTTTCCTGCACCTCGACCACGCGGGCATGGGTGCCTTCGCGCTCATCCACGCGGAAATCGCGCACCGCGCCATAATCTTCTTCGGTCAATGTGCCATCAGCAACTTCGATGAAGCCTTCGTGGCTGATGAAAAAGTTTTCCAAATCAGCCGGTTCGCCATGCCGCGACAACAGGCTGTAGGGGGCCATGCGGACGGTGTCCGATCCGGTGTTTTCCACCGCTTGCGTGATGGTGAACATATAGTTCTCGTCCACCGCGAAACGGCGCGTGAAGCGCAGGCCCGCGCCATTCTCCCAAGCGATCGTCACAGGGCTGTCTGGGGAAAGCGTGGTGCCTTCCAAAACCTGCCATGGCGTATTCGCGCCCGGCACGTCATCCCAAGACATGTCGCGGCCCGGACGCCAGCCTTGCAGCGCATAGAACGCTTCGTTCTGGCCTTCAGGCGTCAGCAGGTGGACAATGTCAGATCCCGGCTGCGTCGTTTCGAAATAATCCTTCATGGACAGATCGTCGATCAGCCCGCCCAACATGTTGATCGACCCTTTCAGGCGTGGTGTCTCGATGGTCACGCGGGGCAGGTCTTGGGCCACGGGGGCCTCTGCCTCTGCCATGGCCTGCGCGCCCTCGGCAGGCGGCAGGCTCAGTTCCGCCGCCTCTTGCGCGGTGGGGGCCGTGGGTTCGGGCGGCGGAAACATGTACATCCAGCCGACAAGAACCAGCAAGGACAGCGCGAAGGCCAAGAGAAGATTGCGATTCTGATCGTCCATGGAAAGGGCGTTCCTGTGGTTACAGCACTCGCGCCCGGTTCAACAGAAGGGGCGCGCAAAGGTCAAGCGGTTTTCCCGGAAATGCGGCGTCACATCCGGGTCAGAGCGGATCATCCTGTCCGGCGGTGCCGCGCTCCAAACCAAGGAAGTCGAACAATTCCGGGTCGGGCATGTGCGAAGGGCGCACGTTCAAAAGCGCGCGGAACATCTTGTTGCGGCGTCCGGGCGTGCGCTTTTCCCACTCGTTCAGCAACGCCTTGACCTGCATGCGCTGTAGCCCATCCTGCGACCCGCAAAGATCACAGGGGATGATCGGGTAATTCATGGCGCGGGCGAAGCGGTCGCAATCTTCCTCTGCGACAAAGGCCAGCGGACGATAGAGGAACAGATCGCCTTCCTCGTTCACCAGCTTGGGCGGCATTGTCGCCACGCGCCCGCCATGGAACAGATTCATGAAGAAGGTTTCCAGCAGGTCGTCGCGGTGGTGGCCCAGCACGACCGCAGAGCACCCCTCTTCCCGCGCGATCCGATACAGGTTGCCGCGCCGCAGCCGCGAGCACAGCGCGCAATAGGTGCGGCCCGCGGGCACTTTGTCCATGACGATGGAATAGGTGTCTTGGTATTCGATGCGGTGCGGGACCTGCATTTTTGTCAGGAAATCCGGCAGCACGGTTGCGGGAAAGCCCGGCTGGCCCTGATCCAGATTGCAGGCCAGCAACTCGACCGGCAACAAGCCGCGCCATTGCAGTTCCACCAACGCCGCCAGAAGCGTGTAGCTGTCCTTGCCGCCCGACAGGCAGACCAGCCAACGCGCGCCCGGCTCTATCATGCCATATTGGTCAATCGCGGCACGGGTTTCGCGGATGATGCGCTTGCGTAGTTTGCGAAACTCGGTGCTGTCAGGCGCGTTTTGCAGCAGCGGCGGCAGGTCGGTATCGTCGAACATGTCAGTCCTTTCCGTGCTGGCCCGTATGAGATTGGCAGGCATCATGGGCGGGGTCAGCGCCCGGAACTGGGTCATAGCCCGAACTGCCCAAAGGGTGACAGCGGCCAAGGCGGCGGATGGTCAGCCACGTGCCTTTAATCGCTCCGTGACGCTCTAGAGCCTCCATCGAATAGGCCGAGCAGGTGGGTTGGAAGCGGCACCCATGCCCCACCCACGGACTGAACGCAACACGGTAGATCCGCACGGGAAGCGACATGATCCACGCCATCGGGGTCATGCTTTACCCCCGTGCATCTTGGCCAGCGCGCCTTCCAGATCAGCGACCATGGCAGCGAAATCGTGGCTGACCGTCGCGCCGGGGCGGCCGACCAGAACATAATCCCAGCCGGGGCGGCCATGCTGCGCCATGACCTGCCGCGCCACGGCCCGCAGGCGGCGCTTGGCCCGGTTTCGGATCACGGCGTTGCCGATTTTCTTGGAGCAGGTGTAACCCACGCGGATCAGGGCCGCATCGTCGCGCAAGCGCGCTTGCAGCAGAAATGCCGGGCACGGCGCACGCTTGGCCTTGGCCGCGCGCAGGAAATCGGCGCGTTGCTTCAGGGTTTCGACACTCACGCATGACGAAGCCGGGCCAAAGGCGGGCGAGGCATTGTTCCTCACCCTATCTGAACCCGGCGCATTCATGCTGTCACCCATGGTACGGCCCCGCAGGGCCGGACGGCTTAGGCCGTCAGCTTCTTGCGGCCCATGCGGCGGCGCGCATTGATGATCTTGCGGCCAGCCTTGGTGGCCATGCGCGCGCGGAACCCGTGACGGTGCTTGCGAACCAGATTGCTGGGCTGGAATGTGCGTTTCATCGCTTGGCGTCCTTGTCAGTATGATACGGTCGTTAGGGCACGCAACATTCCTGCCGGAATCGGCGGCCACTCAATCTCAGATGCGCGGGTTACAAGGGCCGCGCCGCCAAGTCAATTCGGAAATCTGGCGTCCGACCCGCAATCGGTGCGGAATTGAAACAATTCGCCCGATACGGTCACGTCCTGTCAAGCGAGCGTGATAGGGCTGTCACATTCGCAACGCATGCGGCATTCAGAACGAAGTGCAGGCAGTGACAAGAACCAAAGGACGTTTCCGTGACCCAATCCAACCCTTCCACATGGCGCGCAAAGCTGCCCTTGATTGCCGTGGTGGTGGTGGCCGCTATCGGCGCATTTGCCCTGCGCGATTACCTGAGCTTCGAATCGCTGCGCGACAACCGGGAGGCGCTGCTGGCCTTTCGTGATGCGAATTACACCCTGACCGCGCTGGCCTTCGTGCTGGCCTATATCACCATCGTCGCCTTTTCGCTGCCCGGTGCCACCCCTGCCACATTAACTGGCGGCTTTCTGTTCGGCCTGTTTCCCGGCGCATTGTTCAACGTGCTGGGGGCAACCATCGGCGCGGTGCTGATCTTTCTGGCCGTGCGCACGGGCCTTGGCAAAGGTCTGGCCGCAAAGATCGATGCCAGTGACGGTCGCGTGAAGCGCATGACCCAAGCCATCCGCGACAATGGCGCATCGGTGCTGTTTTCCATGCGGCTGGTGCCGGTGCTGCCGTTTTTCGTTGCCAATATCATTCCCGCCCTGATCGGGGTGCGCACATCGATTTTCGCGTTGACCACCTTTTTTGGCATCATCCCCGGCGGAATTGTCTACACATGGGTTGGCGTCGGCTTGGGAGAGGTGTTCGCTCGCGGCGAAACCCCCAACCTTGGCATTATATTCGAGCCGCATATCATCGGCCCGCTTCTGGGGCTGGCGGCGTTGTCCTTCCTGCCCACCATTCTGAAATCCATCCGTAAGGAGCCGAAAGCATGACCACGATCACAACGGATATCTGCGTTATCGGGGGTGGCTCTGGCGGTTTGTCGGTGGCGGCGGGTGCTGTGCAAATGGGGGCAAAGGTGGTGCTGATCGAAGGGCACAAAATGGGCGGCGATTGCCTGAATTACGGCTGCGTTCCCTCGAAGGCACTGCTGGCCAAGGCGCGCGAGGCCAAGGCGCGGGCCACCAAGCCCAAGCCAGACGATTTCACCGCCGCGATGGCGCATGTGAAAGCCACGATTGCTGCGATTGAACCGCACGATTCGGTTGAGCGGTTCGAGGGCTTGGGCGTTCAGGTGCTGCGAGGCTACGGGCGCTTTATCGGGCGGGATTCAGTTGAGGTGAACGGCACCAAGATCAAAGCGCGGCGCTTCGTGATCGCCACCGGATCGACCGCCTTCGTGCCACCGATAGAGGGGATCGACAACGTCCCCTACATGACAAATGAAACCGTGTTCGACCAACAGGCACGGCCCGGTCATTTGCTGGTCATAGGCGGCGGCCCCATCGGGCTGGAAATGGCGCTGGCGCATCGGCGGCTTGGGTCAGAGGTGACAGTGATCGAAGGCGCCAAGGCCATGGGCCGCGACGACCCCGACGCCGCTGCCGTGGTGCTGGCCAGCCTGCGGGACGAAGGCATCGACATTGTCGAGGGCGCGCAGGTCGAAAAGCTGTCGGGCCGCGCGGGCGCGATAGAGGTGCAGGTCAACGGCGGCACCATTTTCACCGGCACGCATCTGCTGATCGCGGTCGGGCGCAAACCCAGTATCGACAAGCTGGATTTGGACCGCGCGGGCGTGAAGACCGACCGCGCGGGCGTGAAGGTCGGCGCGGACCTGCGCACCACCAACAAGCGCATCTACGCCATTGGCGACGTGGCGGGCAAAGGGCAGTTCACCCATGTCGCGGGCTATCATGCCGGGGTTATCATTCGGTCCATGTTGTTTGGCCTGCCTGCGAAAGCGCGAACAGACCATATCCCGCATGTCACCTATACCGACCCGGAACTGGCGCATATCGGCCTGACAGAGGCCGAGGCGCGTAAAGCCTTTGGCCCGAAATTATCGGTGTACAAGATCGGCTACGACCAAATCGACCGCGCACAGGCCGAAGGCGCAACCACCGGTTTTCTGAAACTGATGGTCGTAGGTGGCCGACCTGTGGGCTGCACCATCGTTGGCCGTCAGGCAGGCGAGTTGATCGCACCCTACGCTCTGGCGATTGCCAACAAAATGAAGCTGTCAGCTATTGCCAATACCGTCCTTCCCTACCCGACATTGGCGGAAATCGGCAAACGCGGCGCGGGGGCCTATTTCTCTGGCAAACTGTTTGATAATCCTAACGTGAAGCGCGTGGTGCGGCTGGTGCAGAAATGGCTGCCCTGACCCGACCTGCGGGCCATTTGGGCGGATATGTTTGCAAATACGCTGTCAGGACGGTTTCTGTGGTTGGTGGTCATCTTCGTGATGGTGGCCGAGGTGCTGATTTTCGGCCCCTCGGTCGCGCGCTACCGCGCCGACTATCTGGAAGCGCGGCTGGAGCGCGCGCAGATCGCCTCTCTGGCGCTGCTGGCTTCTGACGGGTCCATCGCGGGCGAATTGGCAGCGGAATTGCTGGATAATGCCGGCGTATTCAACGTGGTGTTGCGCCGCGATGAAATCCGCGAGCTGGTGCTCGCCTCTCCCCTACCCGGCCCGGTCGATGCAAGCTATGACCTGCGCGACGCTACACTTCTGGGCCTGACCCGTGATGCGCTTCAGGAAATGGCGCGCGCCGAGCCGCGCATCATCCGCGTCATCGGCAACCCGGTTCAGCGCGGCGGGCTGCTGATTGAAATCACGCTCGACACTGCGCAATTACAGCGCGAGCTTTGGGAATACGGCGCGCGGATTCTGGCGCTTTCGCTAGCAATTTCCCTTTTCACGGCTTTGTTGCTCTATCTATCAGTCAGAATGTTCGTGGTCGCCCCCATGAGCCGCGTGATCCGGTCAATGTCGGATTACGCCGAAGCTCCGCAAGACGCGACCCGGATCATCACACCCAAATCCAACATCGCGGAACTGCGCGAGGCCGAAGAAGCCTTGCAAAAGATGCAAAAGGACCTGACTGGCCTGCTGCGCCAGAAAGAGCGGCTGGCCCAACTTGGCGGTTCAGTCGCGCGCATCAGCCATGATTTGCGCAATATGCTGACCACGGCGTCCATGCTGGCGGACCGTATGGAGATGAGCGAAGACCCCAGCGTGAAGCGTGCCGCGCCCAAGCTGGTCGGGTCGCTGTCGCGCGCAATCAACCTGTGCGAATCGACGCTGGCATTCGGTAAAGCCGAAGAACCCCCACCCCGGTTGGAACGTCTGCGCCTTGCGCCATTGATAGAAGACGTCGTCGAAAGCGAAAAGCTGGCCAGCAATGGCGAGATCACCTTTGTGACCGATGTCAGCCCTACCTTGCACTTGCGTGCGGATGGCGAGCAATTGTTCCGCGTGTTGGACAACCTTGTGCGCAATGCGCGCCAAGCGCTGGAAGCCGCACGCAACCCCGGTGTGATTGAACTGACCGCAGCAGAAGCTGTGATTGAAGGGCAATCCGGCGTTCTAATCCGAATTGGCGATAGCGGTCCGGGCCTGCCACCCAAGGCACGCGAACACTTGTTCGAGGCGTTTCAAGGCGGCGTGCGCAAAGGCGGCGTGGGCCTTGGTCTTGCAATTGCGGCAGAGTTGGTGCGCGGCCATGGCGGGCGTCTGGAGCTGGTGCGCTCTGATTCCGAAGGCACGGAATTCCGCATCTGGCTGCCCGAAAGTACATGACAGGTTTTTAACAAAAACCCGAAAAAACCGCGCCCATCCCCCCTTGCAAACCACGGGCCGGGGGGGTAACTACCCGCCAACGCACCCGTAGCTCAGCTGGATAGAGCACTTGACTACGAATCAAGGGGTCAGAGGTTCGAATCCTTTCGGGTGCGCCAT
>CAYNWX010000147.1:0-16549 GCA_964401005.1 uncultured Natronohydrobacter sp. | reverse complement strand
ATTCAGCGCCTTTAACAAGGCATTATCCGGCGGGGGGTTTGGAATTGCAGGCGACGAGAATGCGGGCGAGCTTTCAGATTTCATCTACACTTTCGATGCTGCGCGCGAAGCGGGGCTGGGCTTGACTGCTCATGCGGGCGAATGGCGCGGGCCGAACGAGTTGCGCGCCGCGCTGGAACACCTCCGCGTCTCGCGCATTGGTCACGGAGTGCGGGCAATTGAGGACCCGGCGCTGGTTGATCATCTGGCGGAGGTCGGCACCGTGCTGGAAGTATGCCCCGGCTCCAACGTGGCGCTTGGCGTCTATCCCGAGTTGCGCGCCCATCCTGTCGAGCGTTTGCGCGCGGCGGGTGTTGCGATCACCGTGTCGACCGACGATCCGCCGTTTTTCCACACCGATATGAGCGCGGAATATGCCGCGCTGCAACGAGCCTTCGGCTGGGAGCAACCGGAATTCGACGCGCTTGCCCAGACCGCGCTGCGCGCCGCCTTTTGTGACGCGGCCACCCGCAAAACCCTGTCCGAAAGACTGGAGAAAGCATGACCCATCCCGACCTGACCGTGATTGCCCACCCGCTGGTGCAGCATAAGCTGAGCCTGATGCGCGATAGCCGCACGCCCAGCCCCGAATTTCGCCGCTTGCTGCGCGAGATAGCGCTGCTGCTGACCTATGAGGCAACACGCGATCTGCCTGTGGTCCCCCAACGGATAGAAACGCCCCTGACCGTAATGGACGCGCCTATGCTGGCCGGGCCGGACCCTGCGGTGGTGTCGATCCTGCGTGCGGGCAATGGCTTGCTGGATGGCGTGCTGGACGTGGTGCCGACTGCGAAAGTGGGGTTTGTCGGCCTATACCGCGATGAGGAAACGCTGCGCCCGATCGAATATTACAACAAGCTGCCATCGGATATGCCGGGCCGCTTTACCATCGCGGTTGACCCGATGCTGGCCACCGGCCATTCAGCGGCGGCGGCGATCGATTTGCTCAAACGGGCAGGTGCCGCGCAGATATGCTTCATCTGTCTGTTGGCCGCACCCGAAGGCGTGGCGGTGATGGCCGAAAAGCACCCCGATGTGCGCATTGTAACGGCCTCGCTTGACAGCCATTTGAACGAAAAGGGTTATATCGTGCCCGGCTTGGGCGATGCAGGCGACCGCATTTTCGGCACGGTATAGGGCTAATTGTGGCGAATCGGGTTTACTTTCCAAGGCTTGCAGCGCCATTCTAAAGCCAGTTAACCGGGGGGTTAGGATGAAGCGTTTCTGGATGGCCGCAGGCATTGCGGCGCTCTGTGCTGGCGGCTCGGCAGTTGCCCAGACCAATGGGCTGGACCCCGCCAATCTTCCGCCCGAAGGATTCGACGGGCGTGAGTTCGTCGACAGCGCGGGATGTTCCTTCCTGCGCTCGACCTTTGGGGGCGAAGTTACTTGGGTGCCGCGCTATGGCCCCGACCGTAACCCGATCTGTGGCCAAAGCCCGACCGATTTCACAACCGTCGCGGCGTCTGCACCGGCGGTAGGCTCGGCTTTGCCCGAAGGTGATTCCACAGAATCCGAACCAGCCGCAATCGCGGCCGCACCTGACGCCCAACCCGCCGCCGCACCCGATGTACCAAGTGGGCGCATAGAAGTGGTGGGCGCGGTGGCAGACCCGGTGCGCCGCCCAGCCCCCAGCTTTCTGGGCAAAGAGCCGCAAGTTGCCAGTGTCGCGCCGCGTCGCTCGACCCCGCCCGCGGCGCCAAAGCCACGTCTGCCGCAGGCAGATGCATCGGGGCGCCATCCGTCTTGCCCGGATACGTCGCCCTATGGCCAGCTGGTAGATACCGAACTGGGCCGGAAAATGGTGCGATGTGTCACCAGCCCTGCGTTGTTCTTGGATGAGTATGTCAACACACCCCGGCAGCAGCAAGTGGCGCATGCGCCGCGCGCGGCGGTCGGCCATGGTGCGCGGGTTCAGGTTGGCAGCTTTGCCGTGCACAGCAATGCCCAACGGCTGGTGGCGCGACTGCGCGCGGCGGGCTTGCCCGCAGGCAGCTACAGCGCGCGCGGGCTGAGCGTGGTCACGGTAGGCCCCTTCGGCAGTGGCGCAGAAGCGCATGGTGCGCTATCGCAAGTTCGCAGCATGGGGTTCCGCGACGCGTTTTTGCGGCGTTAGAAAACGGCAGAATGTCAAAAGAAAACCCCCGGCGCGCATTGCACGCCGGGGGTTTTTGTTGGCTTGTCGCCGGCTTATTGGGCTTGAGAGCCCGGCACGGCGTCTTGCAGGATACGAGCGCCCTCTTCAACCGCGCCTTCAATTGCCTCTGCGGCGGCATCGGCGGCGGCATTCGCTGCATCTGTGACCGCATCTGTGGCTTGCGCTGCGCCTTCGGTCGCATCCGAAGCCGCGTCTGCGGTGGCATCCGTTGCAGCTTCGGTCGCCTCAACGGCGGAATCTGCGGCTTCTGTGGCAGCATCTGCCGCGCCTTCAGTCGCTTCTGCTGCCGTGTCTGCCGCATCCGATTCCATGGCGTCGTTCACCATGGTTTCGGCTTCGGTCACGGCCTCTTCCACAGCGCCTTCGACGGCGTCAGTCGCCTCTTCGGCGGCCTCTTCCACGGCGGCGGTGGCATCTTCCACCGCGGTTTCGACAGAGTCTTGCGCGTCCGTCACGGTCTCCGCTTCTTCCGCAGCCGTTTCATCGACCTCGGTTACCGCCTCTTCAGTCGCCTCTTCCACGGCGGTTTCTGCTTCAGTGGCGGCCTCTTCGACAGCCTCTGCTTCGGGGGTAGGGGCCTCCACCGGTGCGCTTACCTCGGTCGGGGTGCGCGACTGCACGCCCAGCCAAATCCCAACCGCGGCTACGGCCACGGCGATCAGGGTCAATACCATCTTGTTCATTTTATGGTCCTCTTTCACCAATACTACGCTGGCGCTGCATATGACAGGTTTTGCTGCGCTTGCAAAGGCAAGCCCGTGTGAACTGGCGGAAACGCGCATGTATTTGCCGCTTGAAACATATTGGCCCCGGCCTTAAATTGCGCGCCACCATATCCATTATACAAGGAATTCAGCCATAGCCCGCAGACCGCACAATGCCCCGCCCCCGCGCGACACCGGCCCCCGAGTCAATGAGCGCATCCGTGCGCCAGAAATTCGATTGATCGGGGCTGAAGGGGAAAACCTGGGCGTGGTAAAACCGTCTCAAGCCATGATGCTGGCCGAAGAGGCCGGTCTTGATCTGGTTGAAATTTCGCCGAATGCCGCACCGCCCGTGTGCAAGATCATGGATTTCGGCAAGTTCAAATATGAGCAGCAGAAGCGCGAGGCAGAGGCCCGCAAGAAGCAGCACATTATCGAGATCAAGGAAGTCAAGTTCCGGCCCAACACCGATACGCATGACTACGAAGTCAAAATGCGCAACGTGATGCGGTTTCTGGAAGGTGGCGACAAGGTGAAGGTCACCCTGCGCTTTCGTGGCCGAGAGATGGCGCACCAGAACCTTGGCGCGGACCTGCTGAACCGGGTCGCCACTGATGTGGGCGACGTCGGCAAGGTCGAGAACATGCCCAAGATGGAAGGGCGGCAGATGATCATGATGATCGCGCCGCGCTGAAACTTTGGCTTTGGTCTTATGAAAGCCCGGCAAATGTTGCCGGGCTTTTTGCTGCCCTTACATGCGGCGGATATAGGTCCATGTCGGCACATTGGCACGGCGGGCGACCGAATAGGCTTCGGCATCACCCAGATAATCGAACCCCGCATTGGTCAGCACATGGGCCGAGGCCGCATTGTCTTGGAATACTTCGGCAAAAAGCGTGCGCGCCTTGTGGGGGTTGGTCTTGATGATGCAGGCTACCGCTTCCGATGCGTAGCCCGCATTCCAAAAGGCGGGTGCCACCCAATAGCCGATCTGGCTTTGCTGACGGTCCAGCGGCTTGAGCGAGATTAGACCCAGCACCGACGCCTTATCGTGGCCTGCACCATCCATGACCCAGACATCCTCTTCGCGCTTATCCGACAGGGCCCGCGCGATGAATTGTGCGGTCGCCCCCGGTGGCAATGGATGGGGAATGGAGCGCGTGCCTTCGGCCACGCGCGCGTCGCTGGTATAAAACTCCAACAAACCTTCGTCAGCAGCCTGCAAAGGCCGCAATACAAGGCGCGGGGTGGTCAGAACCGGTAAGGCGGCGCTGAAAGTGGCGTCCAAAGTCATTTTTCCTCCAATCGGGCCCTCACCCGATAGTTCCGTGCCTTGCACTGCCGCGATGCTCCTCCACAGGCGCGAACAAGGGCCCGATATGCAAACAGGGCCGGCATTTCTGCCGACCCTGTCTTAACATGCCATATGTGACAGTTCGGCTTACTCCGCGGCGTCCGCGATCGGCTGGATCGATACGAAGCTGCGCCCTTTCAGGCCCTTGGTGAAGGTCACGCGGCCTTCGGAGAGGGCAAACAGGGTGTGGTCGCGGCCCATGCCGACGCCTTCGCCTGCGAAATGCTTGGTGCCGCGCTGACGCACGATGATGTTGCCGGGGATCGCGAGCTGACCGCCGTAAAGCTTGACGCCAAGGCGGCGTCCGGCAGAGTCGCGACCGTTGCGGGAGGAACCGCCTGCTTTCTTGTGTGCCATGAGCTGTTACTCCTGTTCAGATGCGAATTGCTTGGCTTGGTCGATCCAACCGTCGCGCTCGATGCGACCTTTGAACGACAGCTTGTCGTCCATATAGGCAATCTCGGCCGGACCCCAAGCAGCGATTTGGTCAAAATGGAAGACGCCGTTGTTGTGCAGCAGGCCTTCCAGCTTGGGACCAACGCCAGAGATCTTTTTCAGATCATCGGCTTTGCCATCGCGCGCTTCGGTCAACAGGTTGGCCGGGCGGCTGCCTTCAACCGCTTCCGCAGCAGGCGCGGCGGCCTTCTTCGCGGGTTTCGCGGCGGGTGCGGCAGCTTCAACCGCAAAGCCCGACACCGACCCGGTGCCGATTGCGGCCTTCACGCCCGACGCATCCGCGCCAGAGGCCAGAATGTCGGTCACGCGCAGCAGCGTCAGCTTCTGGCGGTGGCCCTTTGTGCGCTGCGAGCTGTGCTTGCGGCGGCGTTTGACGTAATGGATAACCTTGTCGGCCTTGATCTGGTCAATCACTTCGGCCTGCACACCGGCCCCATCCACATTGGGGGTGCCGATCACGGGGGCGTCGCCGCCGATCATCAGAATCTCGTTGAACTGGACTTTCTCGCCAGCTTGTGCGGCAATGCGTTCCACGCGCAGGACGTCACCCGCCTGCACCCGGTATTGCTTGCCACCTGTTTTCAGGACCGCGAACATTTCGGTCATTCCTTGTTTCTTTGCCGCGCCCTGTGGCCCCCGCGGCTGGCGCAGGCGTTTGGTGCCGTCGGGCTGCGTGCCCCGCTTGGGGCATAGCCATATATCCGCGCGGGCCGAATGCCAGAACGGAAGCCGCCTGATGCACCAGAGGGCGCGTGCTGTCAAGCGGTCGGGCATGTGAAATGGCAGGGTTTTGCGGTTGGGGCGTTTTGCGCTAGGCTTCGTGGGAGTTTTAACGGAGGAGAGACCATGACCCGCTTTGCCACAATGACCGCGCTTTTGGCCCTGTTGGCCGCGCCAGCCTTTGCCGATACCGTCAATATCACGCCCGATATGGCCAGCGTGACCGTTCCTGTTCCGGGCGGACAGGTCGAAATCTCGCGCATTCAGGACGAAGCCGCCGTGATCGAGGGCGAATTCGCCCGCATCGCGCGGCCTTGCCCGGAATTCTGCATTCAGCCCATGACCCCGGCTGAAGGCGTGCGCAACGTGGGCGAGTTGGAGGTGATCGCAGCACTTCAAGACCCAAACACGCTGGTGGTGGATGGCCGCGTGCGCCCCGACTGGCAGACCGGCACCATCCCCGGCGCGATCAACATGCCCTACACGGAAATGGCCGATGAACTGCACGAATTGGGGTGCACGCCCGATTTCGAAGGCTTCATTTGCGATGCCGATGTGGTGCCCAATTTGGTGATGTTCTGCAACGGCCCATGGTGCGGCCAGTCGCCCGCCGCGATTCGGCGCATTATCGAGGCAGGTTACCCGGTCGAGAAGATTTCCTATTACCGTTGGGGCATGCAGGGTTGGCGCATGTTGGGCTTGACGGTTGCAGGTGGGGGCGAGGGCTAACCCCCCAACACGAGCGCGCGAGGGGTGTTGTCAGGGCGCAGGATATAAAGCGTGCGCGCCCCAATGGCGGCGACGGTGGCATCTTGCAGCCGGTCGCCTTCGCGCACCCGTAGAATACGCCCATTGGCCAAGCGCACCAGTGCATGGCGCACCCCCTCGGCTTCGACCACGGCGATCAGGTTCATCTCGTCGAGTGCAATCGCGGCTGTTTGTGTTGCGGCCTCGGCCAGTGTTTGGCCGGGCGGCAGAACATAGCTAGCTGCCTCTGGCGCATCGCCCAAGCTTAGTGGCAGGGGTGCCAGCGCATAGGCCATTACCGAACGCTTGGGCTTGGGCGGGGCATCTGGTGGAGATAAGGTCGCAACCGGCGCTGTTTGCGCGTTTTCGTCAATTGGTTCGGGGCGGGGGCAGAACGTGCTGCCCTCTGTGCAATGGTCGACAAATCCAGACAGCAGGTAAAGCACGCCGAGTGTCAGGACCACCCCAAGCGGCACTTGCCATAGCCAGCCGCGCGTGGGTGGCGCGGGCGGCACCGGGCGCAGATGCTCGGGCAAATGGGGCGGTGGTTCTCGCATGGGGCGGCGCGCTCTCATACTGGGAAACATAGCGCAAAACGCGGAACTGCGCCTAGCAGATCCCTAGCCCAGAAAGGTTACGAATCCTTGACGCGGCTCAATATCCGGCCATGCGCGATACTTCGTGCAACAGCGGCTGGCCCGCTTCGACCCGCGCAATATTTTGCGCAATCACCTCTGACGCGGTGTCGGGCCGGGTGGCGGCGGCAATATGTGGCGTGACTGTTACCCGTGGATGCGCCCAATATGGGTGGTCGGCGGGTAGGGGTTCGGTGCGGAATACATCAAGCGTGGCCGCCCCGATCTGGCCGCTATCCAGCGCCGCCAGAAGGGCTGCATCCTCAATCAGCGTGCCGCGCCCCGGATTGATGATCCGCGCGCCGTGGGGCAATTGCGCCAGTGTGTCCGCGTTCAAGATGTTGGCAGTGGCGGGCGTATCGGGCAGCAGCGTGACAAGGATGTCGGAGCTTCTCAGCACGTCGCGCAACCCTTCGGCCCCATGGTGGCAGGCAAGACCCGCAAAATCGCGCGCAGAGCGCGACCAGCCCGATACCTGAAAGCCCAAACCTGCCAGCGCTTGCGCGCAAGCGCGCCCCAACTCGCCAAGGCCCAGAAAACCCACGCGGCGGTCTTGCGCCAAGGGTGGCACCACAGGGTCCCATGTTGTTGCCCTGCAGTCCAACCCCAGATGATAGCGCAGCACATGGCCGGTGACGTATTCGACCATGCCTTGCGTCAGGCTGGGATCAACCATGCGTGCCAAGGGCTGTGTTAGTGTCGGGTTTACGACAATGCGCTCGACCCCGGCCCACAGGCTAAGCACCGCGCGGCAGCGGGTGAACGGGGTGAAATCCTGTAACGGGCTTGCAGGCGCGTAGATGATGTAATCGACCGTATCGGGGGCGGCCTCTGTTACCACCGCCACATCAAGCCCCGCGCGGGCAAATGCTGCGTGCAGCGGCGCTTCATACTCTGCGAAATCACCTTCGCCTGCGGCAAAAAGGGCTGTCCGCGTCATGTTGGTAGCCTTGGGCGGTGCACATGCGCTGATTGCAGCAGGCCAAAGCCCACCATCAGCACCATCATGGCCGACCCGCCATAGCTGATCAGCGGCAAAGGCACGCCCACGACCGGCGCAAGCCCCATCACCATGGCTGTGTTGACCGCGAAATAGAGGAAGAAATTCGCCGTCACCCCCACGGCCAACAGCGCCGCGTATCGGTTCGACGAGCGCAGCACCGTCACAAGGCAAAAGCCAAGGATCAACATATACAGCACCAACAGTGACCCGGCACCGATGAAGCCGAATTCCTCGGCCAGCGTGGTAAAAATGAAATCGGTATGTTTTTCGGGCAAGAAGTTCAGCCGCGATTGCGTGCCTTCCATGAAGCCGCGCCCCGACCAGCCGCCCGACCCCAGCGCAATCATTGCTTGATTGATGTGATAGCCCGCACCCAGCGGGTCAAGCGTGGGGTCCAGAAAGGCGTCAATCCGGCGGTATTGGTAGTCTTTCAACAATTGCCAATCCGTCCCGCGAGAGGCGAAAACCGCGAAAACCAACCCCACGAAAGATCCGATCACGCCTGCGAAATAAGCCCAATGCACGCCGGCCGCGAAAATGACCGCCCCGCCTGCCGCCGCGATCAGCAGCGAGGTGCCAAGGTCGGGCTGGCGCACGACCAAAAACACCGGGAACAACACGATCACAGCCGCGCCCAGAACGAAGACGGGGCGCGAGATTTTCTTGATGTCGACCCAGTCGTAATAAGCCGCCAGCGCCATGATGGTGGTGATCTTGGCCAATTCCGAGGGTTGCAGGCGCAAAGGGCCAATCTCCAGCCAGCGCTGCGCGCCCATACCGACAGCGCCGAAGAATTCGACCCCGAGTAGCAGCAAGGTCGACAGGCCATAGGCCAACCCAGAGACCGAGCGCCAAAACCAGATGGGAATCATGGCCACGATGAACATGACCGCCAGACCAATGGTGAACCGTTGCAATTGCAGTTCCATCCAAGGCCGCGTGCTGCCGCCTGCAACGGAATAGAGCATGACAAAGCCGTAGCAGGCAACCGCGATCAGCAGCACCACCAGCGCCCAATTCAGGTGCAGCATCTTGGCCGCGCCCTTGGGCATGCGTTGGGTATTGTATTCCAAATAGCTCATGCGCGGGTAACCCGGAACGATCCCAGATCGCGCAGGCGTTCGGCCAATGCTTCTTGCTCGGCGCTGATGCGGTTGCGCTGCGATGTGGGATAGGCCGCGAGCGGTGGACGCCCGTCATTCAGTGCGGCAAGCAGAATATCGCGGCCAATGGGGGCGGCGGCAGTCGATCCGCCACCGCCATGTTCCACGATCACCGCCACCGCCACTTTCGGGTTATCGAGCGGCGCGAAATTCACGAACAGCGCGTGGTTGCGGCGGTTCCAGGGCAGGTCTTCCTGCCGGCGGATGCCAGAGTCGCGCTCTGCTTGGGTAATTCGGAACACCTGGCTGGTGCCGGTCTTGCCCGCCATCACCATGGTCGGGTCTACCACGCGCGAAGAATAGGCCGTGCCACGCCGGTCATTGACCACGTCTGCCATGCCACGGCGGATCATCTCCAGCCATTCGGGGCGCAGATCAAGGCTTGCGGCTTGCGGCGCCGCGCGCTCCAGCGGGTCGCGGATCAGGCGCGGCAGCACTGCGCGGTTGCTGGCAAGGCGCGCAGTCATCACGGCCAGTTGCAAGGGCGTTGTCAGCACATAGCCTTGGCCGATCGACACATTCACTGTGTCGCCAATGCGCCAATCGGCATCGCGGGTGCGCAGCTTCCACTCACGCGAGGGGTTCAGGCCCGACGCGACAGAGGTCATCGGCAGGTCATAGCGAACACCAAGGCCCAGCCGCTCGGACATGGCGTTGATCCGCTCGATCCCGCAGCGCTGCGACATTTCGTAGAAATAGACGTCGCAGCTTTCCGCCAGTGCCGAGATCAGATCAACCCGCCCGTGGCCGCTGCGTTTCCAGCAATGGAAGCGGTTGTCGGCCACATCCATATGGCCAGGGCAGAAAACGCGCTCGCGCCCATCGGTTTCGCCCGCATCAAGTGCAGCCAGTGCTGTGACCATTTTAAAGGTCGATCCCGGCGGATACATGCCTTGCACGCATTTATTCACAAGCGGGCGGTAGTCGTTTTCCAGCAACCCGTTGTAGTCCTTGCTGGAAATGCCCCGCACGAACAGGTTGGCGTCATAGCTGGGCGCACTGGCCGCGGCCAGAATATCGCCCGACGCCACGTCGATCACCACGGCTGCCGCAGATTGGCCGTCCAACCGCTCCAGCGCGTAATTTTGTAAACGCGCGTCAATCGTCAGGTGCAGGTTCTCACCCGGCTTGCCCTCGACGCGGTCCAATTCGCGCATCACGCGCCCGACCGAGTTCACTTCAACCCGCTGCGAGCCTGCTTTGCCGCGTAGCCGGTCTTCCTGCGCGCGCTCGACCCCGCTTTTGCCAATCTGGAAACGCGGGATCATCAGCACAGGGTCGGGGCGGTCTTGCCCTTCCAGATCACGATCCGACACGGGGCCGACATAGCCCACCACATGCGCCAGATCGGCCTGCAACGGATAGAGCCGCGACAGCCCCATTTCTGGCGTCACACCGGGCAGGGCAGGTGCATTAGCGGCAATGCGGCTGATTTCTTCCCAACTTAGCCGTTCGGCGACGGTCACGGGCACGAAGGGACGGTTGCGCATCATGTCATCGCGGGCGCGCGCCACGGCTTCGTCATCCAGCGCGATCAGCTTTTGCAGGCGTGCCAGCACCAAGTCGATATCGCCGGCATCATCGCGGGTCATGACCACGCGGTAATTTTGTTCATTGCCCGCCAATAGCACGCCATTGCGGTCATGGATCAGCCCGCGCGTGGGTGGCAACAGACGCAGGTTGATGCGGTTTTCCTCGGCCAGCAGGCGAAAGGCGTCGGCCTGTTCCAACTGCATGTCGCGCAACCGCCACATCAGCGTGCCGGTGACCGCCGTCATCACCGCACCCAAACCCAAGGCGCGGCGCGTGATCATGCGGCGGCTAAGTTCTTTCTCGCGGTCCGAGCGTTTCAAAGTTTCTGCCCCAGTTCATCGACCTCGCCCGTTGCAGGCTTGCGCAGGCCCATCCCGTAATGCAGGCACGCCACCGTTAACGGATATAGGGCGACAGTGCCGACAAATTGCGCAAGGCTCAAGGCAAGCGGAACCTGAGGCACCATCACAATTGCGAGCACCATGCGGTTCAGCACGAACATGCCCAAGGCCAAGGGTACGATGAGCGCATATTCCATCCAGAAGGTCAGGCCGCGCAAGGTGGCGTTGCGACGACGCAGGAATTCCGTCATGCCCAAGACGATCAGCGCCCAAAGGCCGGGGGGGCGCATCATCAAGATGTCCTCCAAGAAGAAGTACAGCGCGATCAGGGGAGCGGGCAGCAGGTCCGGTCGGCGTATGACCCAGGCCAGCGTCAGCGCCAGCATGATGTCGGGTGCGGGCCATATAGCCAGCGATAGCCCGGTTTCGCCCGGTATGCTGGTCGGGTCGCCCAAACCTTGCAGCGGCAAAAGCCGAAACAACCACAGCAACAGGCCAAAGCCCAAAAACAGCGCGGCGAACCAGACGCGTCCGGACAGGCTGCGCTCAGCCATCGCTGCGGGCCGCGTCGGGGATGGGGGCAATCCCGGGGTCGATCACCACGGGCGGAAGGAGAGGGGCCGCGCCTTGGGACTCTGTCGCGTCGGGCACAGGCATGTCTTCCAAGATATCCGCCTCGGTGCTTTCGGCTTCTGTCATTTCCGGTGGCAGGATCAGATCGCCGGTCGAGGTGATCTCTTCCATTGGACGCGACCGCAGGACGCGCAGGAATTCCAGCCGCCCATAATCGGCGGCCAGCCGCACGCGCAAACGGCGGTCGCGGGTCATGACAACTTCGCCCACCAGCAGCCCCGCCGGAAAGACCCCGCCATCATCGGAACTGACCACGCGGTCGCCGGGGCGCAGATCGTCCGGATCCTCGACGAAATCAAGGATCGGGAAGGCGCTGTTATCGCCCGTCAGCATGGCGCGCTGGCCCGAGGGTTGCACGAGAACCGGCACGGCACTGGCGCTGTCGGTCAGCAGCACAACGCGCGCGGTGCGCTCGCCCACACCGGCAATCCGCCCGGCCAGCCCCAGCCCGTCCATCACCGCCCAGCCATCAACCACCCCGTCGCGGGTGCCGACGTTCAGCAGCACCGATTTGCGAAACGGCGATCCGCTATCGGCCATCACCACGCCCGTGACATGGGTCAGTTGCGGGTCCAGCCGAACCTGGTTCAGGTCCAGCAATTCGGCATTGCGCTGTTCCAGTTGAAGCGCCGCCTCGCGCCACGCCCGCATCTGTTGCAATTCGCGCCGAAGCTGTTGGTTTTGTTCCATGATCCGCGCATAGGACCGAAAATCGTCGGCCAATGCCGCGACCTGCGTGACTGGCGCCAACGCCCAGTCAAAAGAGGGCACGACCCGGTCGATAACGGCCATGCGAAAGCGCTCGACACGTGGGCTGTCTATGCGCCAGACAAGAAAGACCAGCAGCAGCCCAACCGCGAGCACCCCCACCAGTATACGCCGGAGCGGGCGGACATAGTCACCATCAATCTGGCGTTCGCTGGCCAAGGCCAAGCCCTACCTGTCAGCTCTCATAGTCAATTGCGTGGCGCAATTGCTTTTCATATTCCAGCGCTTTGCCGGTGCCGATGGCCACGCAGTTCAACGCCTCGTCGGCAACCGAGATGCTTAGCCCCGTCTGTTCGCGCAAGGCCAGGTCCAACTCGCCCAGAAGCGCGCCACCCCCGGTCAGCATAACGCCCCGGTCCACAATGTCGGCGGCCAGATCGGGCGGCGTGGTTTCCAGCGCGATCATCACGGCTTCGCACATGGTGGTCACGGTTTCCGACAGCGCCTCGGCCACCTGGGCCTGCGTAATCTCGGTTTCTTTGGGTACGCCGTTCAGCAGGTCGCGGCCCCGCACCAGCATGGATTTACCGCGCCCATCATCGGGCATGCGTGCCGTGCCGATGGCGCATTTGATCTTTTCGGCAGTTGCTTCGCCAATCAGCAGGTTTTGGTTGCGGCGCAGGAAGTTTACGATCGCTTCGTCCATCCGGTCGCCGCCCACACGGACCGAGCGCGCATAGACGATATCGCCCAAGGACAGCACCGCCACTTCGGTCGTGCCGCCGCCAATATCGACCACCATGCTGCCGGTGGGGTCGGTGATAGGCATGCCGGCGCCAATGGCTGCCGCGATGGGTTCGGAAATTAGTCCCGCGCGGCGTGCGCCAGCCGACAGAACCGACTGCCGAATTGCGCGCTTTTCCACCGGGGTTGCGCCATAGGGCACGCAGACGATGACCTTGGGTTTGGAAAACAGCGTATTGCGATGCACTTTGCGGATGAAATGCTTGATCATCTCTTCGGCCACATCGAAATCGGCGATCACGCCGTCGCGCATGGGACGAATCGCTTCAATACTGCCGGGTGTGCGCCCAAGCATCAGTTTCGCATCTTCGCCCACGGCCAGAACCGCCTTGCGACCGTCCTTTATGTGATAGGCCACAACCGATGGCTCGTTCAGGATGATCCCGCGACCCTTGACATAAACCAGCGTATTCGCCGTGCCGAGATCTATGGCCATGTCGGAAGAGAACAGGCTGGCAAATGGGTTCATGCTGATAGTTCCGTGTTTGCGCCGGTGCAGCACAAGATATTGAGTGCCCACCGGGACCAGATCGTTTCGGCCTTATAGGGCGGGGTAGGGCAGGCGGTAAAGGGGGCGTTTCCGGACCATCGGCGGGAAATGGCCCGCGCGCGACACTATTGCGTGTAAAAGTCCCGAAACGGCGTGTTTGGGCGCCGTTTCGGGCGTAGCTTTCGCTTTGTTAGCCCAGACGGGCCTTCACTGCCGCGCCTGCCTTGGCGAAATCCATTGCGCCGGCATGACGGGTTTTCAAAAGGTTCATCACACGGCCAATATCCCGCACGCTGGCCGCTCCAGTTTCGGCAACAACGGCTGCGACGGCTGTTTCTATCTCTGCATCATCCATTTGGCGGGGCAGAAAGTCTTCAATCACACCAATTTCTGCAGTCTCCTTCTCGGCCAAGTCCAGCCGTGCCGCTTCTTCATAGGCGCGAGCCGATTCGCGGCGCTGCTTGACCATGCGGGTCAGCACCGTGATGATTTCTGCATCCGACACTTCGGGCGCGCCTTCGCCCCGTGCGGCTATATCACGGTCCTTGATGGCCGCATTGATCAGCCGCAATGCCGCCAGACGGTCGGTGTCGCGTTCTTTCATCGCGGATTTGAGCGCGGTGGTGATTTTGTCCCGCATCGACATGCGTGGCCCCTTTTTTTGGTGGTTCGTGCCAAGCCTTGCATATTAGGCCCGCGGCACGATCACGGCAACGCGATTTAAAGCCAACAAATACAATATCTTGTGGCGCATTCTACACTGGGCGGGTTTCGCTTGATTCTTTTCGTCCGGCCCCATAGGTTGCGCCGAAATCTAGCCAGCCCGGAGTCCGTGTCGCAATGTGTGCCCAGTCACTCAAACCCACCGCATGCCTTGCCTTGGCCGATGGCACTATCTTCTACGGGCGCGGCTTTGGCGCAACCGGCGAAACGGTGGCAGAGCTGTGCTTCAACACCGCGATGACGGGTTATCAGGAAATCATGACCGATCCGTCCTATGCGGGCCAGATCGTGACCTTCACCTTCCCGCATATCGGCAATACCGGTGTGACGGAAGAAGACGACGAGACTGCCGAGCCTGTAGCGGCGGGAATGGTGGTCAAATGGGACCCGACCGCGCCCTCTAATTGGCGTGCGCAGGAAAACCTTGTGGCATGGCTGGAACGGCGCGGGCGCATTTGCATGGGCGGGGTCGATACCCGCCGCCTGACCCGCGCGATCCGCCAGCAAGGCGCGCCGCATGTGGCGCTGGCGCATAACCCCGATGGCGTGTTCGATTTGGAAGCCTTGGTTGCGAAAGCGCGCGCGTGGAAGGGGCTGGTGGGCCTTGATCTGGCGCGCGATGTGACCTGTGCGCAAAGCTACCGCTGGGATGAAATGCGGTGGGCTTGGCCAGAAGGGTATTCCCGCCAGACCGACCCAAAGCACAAGGTCGTCGCCATCGACTATGGCGCAAAACGCAACATCCTTCGGTGCCTTGCTTCGGCTGGCTGCGATGTGACCGTGCTGCCCGCCACCGCCACAGCCGAGGATGTGCTGGCGCTTAACCCCGATGGCGTGTTCTTGTCGAATGGGCCGGGCGACCCGGCGGCCACCGGCGACTATGCCGTGCCGATGATTCAGGGCGTCTTGAGCGCCGATCTGCCGGTCTTCGGCATCTGCCTTGGTCACCAGATGCTGGCGCTGGCGCTCGGGGCCAAGACCATCAAGATGAATCACGGCCATCACGGCGCGAACCATCCCGTAAAGGACCACACCACCGGCAAGGTCGAGATCACCTCGATGAACCACGGTTTCGCGGTCGATGCGCAGACCTTGCCTGCGGGTGTGGTGGAAACGCATACCTCGCTGTTCGACGGGTCGAATTGCGGTATTCAGGTCGAAGGCAAGCCGGTGTTTTCCGTGCAGCATCACCCAGAGGCCAGCCCCGGCCCGCAAGACAGCTTCTATCTGTTCGAGCGGTTTGCCGATGCGATGGCCGCGCGCAAAGCGGGCTAAGGTTTTCCCGACAAGTTGACATTAAGAAACCCGCCCAAGTGGCGGGTTTTTCTGTGCTTTAGATGCCAGCGTAGATCTGGGCGAGGCGATCTACCGCCGCCTCTGGCGACATCTCCTCACTCTCGCCGGTGCGGCGCGAGGTCAGTTCGACCACACCCTTTTCCACCCCGCGCGGGCCAACGGTAATGCGCCACGGAAGGCCGATCAGGTCCATCGTCGCGAATTTCGCGCCTGCGCGTTCGGACCGGTCGTCATAAAGTGGTTCCAACCCCTTGGCGGTCAGAGCTTTATACAGGCTCTCGCAGGCCGCATCGGCTGCCGCGTCGCCCTGTTTCAGGTTCACGATGCCGCACTGGAAAGGCGTGACCCCTTCGGGCCAGATGATGCCTTTGTCATCATGGCTCGCCTCGATAATCGCACCCAGCAGGCGCGACACGCCAATCCCGTGGCTGCCCATATGCACTGGCGCGCGGCTGCCATCGGGGGTGACGACAGTGGCGCCCATCGCCTCAGAATACTTGGTGCCGAAATAGAAAATCTGCCCTACCTCGATTCCGCGCGCGCTGCGGCGGCGCGCCTCGGGCACCTGTTCATTAAACAGCGCTTCGTCATGCGTCTCGTCTGTGCGGGCATAGCGCGAGGTGAATTCCTCCAGCACCGCTTGGCACTCGGCGACGTTATCGTAATCCACCGCGCGGTCGCCGAATTTCAGATCGGTGATCTCGCTGTCATAGAACACTTCCGATTCGCCGGTTTCGGCCAGCACAAGGAATTCATGCGTGTAATCGCCGCCAATCGGGCCCCCATCGGCGCGCATGGGGATGGCTTGCAGGCCCATACGTTCATAGCTGCGCAGGTAGCTGACAAGGTGGCGGTTATAGGCGTGCAAAGCCGCTTCTTTGTCGATGTCGAAATTGTAGCCATCCTTCATAAGGAATTCGCGGCCCCGCATGACTCCGAAACGGGGGCGCACCTCGTCGCGGAATTTCCACTGGATGTGATAGAGCGTCAGCGGCAAATCCTTGTAGCTAGTCACATGGCTGCGGAAGATGTCGGTGATCAG
>CAYNWX010000146.1:0-7431 GCA_964401005.1 uncultured Natronohydrobacter sp. | reverse complement strand
GTGGTCTATGTCATGCTGGATGTGGGCAAACGCGGGCGCGATTTGCGTTGCTTCGTGCGCGACCTAGAGGCGTGGGTCATCGCCGCTTTGGCCGAATTTGGCCTGACAGGCCATATCCGCCCCGGCCGTGTGGGTGTCTGGGTCGAGCGTCCTGACAAAGCCCCCCTGCCCGATGGCAGCCCGCGCGAAGACAAGATCGCCGCAATCGGCATCCGCTTGCGCCGGTGGGTCAGCTTTCACGGCATTTCGATCAATGTCGAACCGGACCTGTCGCATTTTGACGGGATCGTTCCTTGCGGCATACGGGGGCATGGCGTGACCAGCCTTGTAGATCTGGGCTTGCCGGTGACGATGGATGATCTGGATTTTGCCCTGCGCCGCAGCTTCGAGCAGGCGTTTGTCACACCTGTCCGTCACCAAATCGTTGCGAATTCGTCACCTGTCTGAAACGTCCTGCGCCCCATTATAAGACCCCACGAATCTGCCAGCCTGGGGGTTAGCCATGAAAGACATCGACACCACAAACATGTCCGCCGACGAATGGGATGAGCGCAATTTTCCGCGTCCCGAAGTTCAGGATTTCGACCGCATCGTAGAAAAAGCCATTTCGCGCCGCGGGTTCCTGACCTCTGTTCTAGCCTTCGGGTCGGCCGCGGCCGTGATGGGCACGGGCCTGATGACCAGCACCTCTGCGCAGGCGCAAGCCGCTGCGGGCGCGCGCTTCCCTTTCAAGCCGATCGGCATCCAGACCGATTTCGCTGTTCATGTGCCCGAGGGCTACGAATGGAAAGTGCTGGCGCGCTGGGGCGACCCGCTGTTTTCCGATGCCGATGGCTATGACGTAACCGAGGGCGGCCCGGTGGAAATGTCCGACCGCGTTTTCGGGGAAAACACCGACGGGATGGAGACTTTCAGCTTTCAGGGCCATGAACTGATCGCCATCAACCACGAATACACCAACCGCCGCACCAACCTGCCCGCCGCGCAGGACGGCACCCCTGCAAATGCAGGCGATGTGCTGAAATTGCAGAACCTGCAAGGCGTGACGGTTATGGAAGTGCGTGAAGGCGCCGATGGCTGGGAAGTGGTCAAGGACAGCCCGTTCAACCGCCGCATCCACCACAACACACCGATGACGCTTGTCGGCCCCGCGGCTGGCCATGACCTGCTGAAAACCGAGGCCGACCCGACCGGCACCGCCGCTCTTGGCACGCTGAACAACTGTGGCTCCGGCAAAACGCCTTGGGGCACCTACCTGACCTGCGAGGAAAACTTCAACGGCTATTTCGGGTCTACCGAAGCATCCGTGGACCAAAAGCCAATCGAGATGTCGCCGTCGTTCCAACGGTATGGCATTTCGGTTGCGGGCTGGGGCTACGACTATCACAAGTGGGATGCACGTTTCGACGTCTCGAAGAACCCGCATGAACCGAACCGTCATGGCTGGGTGGTCGAAATCGACCCAACCGACCCCAATTCGACCCCGGTCAAACATACCGGCTTGGGCCGCTTCAAGCATGAAAACGCCGAAGTGGTCGTCGCAAATGACGGTCGCGTCGTGGTCTATATGGGCGATGACGAGCGCGGCGAATTCATGTATAAGTTCGTGTCGAATGGCGTCTATACGCCAGGCGGCGTGACCGATGGCTTGCTGGATGACGGCACGCTGTATGCCGCCCGTTTCTCCGAGGACGGGACCGGCGAATGGGTTGCTGTGACCGAGGAAACCACCGGCATGCCGCTGGCGGAAATCCTTGTCTTTACCCGTATGGCAGCCTCGAAAGTGGGCGCGACCACGATGGACCGCCCGGAATGGATTTCGGTCAACCCCAATGCCGCCGAAGCCTATTGCTGCCTGACCAACAATTCGCGTCGCGGCACCATGAACGACGACGGCACCCCGCGCACCAATGCCGGTGGCGACGAGATGGCCGTCAATGCCCCGAACCCACGCGAAACCAATCGTTACGGGCAGATCGTGCGCTGGCGTCCGGAGAATGCGGACCACGCATCGGACCGCTTCACGTGGGATCTGTATGTCATGGTCGGCAACCCTGCCGTGCATGCCGAAGGCCCCTATGCCGGGTCGAAGAACATGAATGCGGGCAACCTGTTCAATTCGCCCGACGGCATGGCCTTTGACAGCACCGGTCTGGTCTGGATCCAGACCGATGGTGATGACGACAATGAAGGCGATTTCGCCGGCATGGGCAACAACCAGATGCTGGCGGGCGACCCTGTGACGGGCGAGATCGTGCGCTTCATGACAGGCCCGAACGGGTCGGAAGTGACCGGCCTGACCTGGTCGGCGGATCGCCGCACCATGTTCGTCGGCATCCAGCACCCCGGCGGGTCATGGCCCGACGGCGCTGGCCTGCCGCTCTCGTCGGTCATCACCGTCAAGCGCAGCGATGGTGCCATGGTCGGCTAAGCCCACGGTCATTGACACGCTTTGCGGCACCCTTCGGGGTGCCGTTTTGCATTTGGCAACGCCCGGAACGGCAGCGCAGCCGCAAATTCAAGACCCGTTCCATGATTTAGATCAAAAAATATGAATATAGGCCACATCGTTCGTTGCCACATGAAATGAGACATTCTAAAAGCATGGTATGCCGTGCCATGCCGAAGAGGCATGTGCGGAGTGGAATCGGGCGCGCGGCTTCGGCTGGGCGCAGCTACAAATAGCCGCAGAAAAAGCGGCAGGAAACGGGAACTGGAGTAGCAAATGGCCGACGCAGCCACCCATGACCACGGGCACGAGGACAACCGCTCGTTCTTTACCCGGTGGTTCATGTCCACCAACCATAAGGATATCGGTATCCTTTACCTGTTCACCGCAGGGATTGTCGGGTTCATCGCAGTAGCCTTCACGGTCTACATGCGGATGGAACTGATGGAACCGGGCGTGCAATACATGTGCATGGAAGGCGCCAGCTTTACCGCACAGGAAAACTGCACCCCGAACGGGCATATCTGGAACGTGTTGATTACCGCGCACGGCATCTTGATGATGTTCTTCGTCCTGATCCCCGCGTTGTTTGGTGGCTTCGGCAATTATTTCATGCCCTTGCAGATCGGCGCGCCGGACATGGCATTCCCGCGTCTGAACAACCTGTCCTACTGGCTGTTCGTAGCCGGGTCCGCGCTGGCCGTGGCTTCGGTCCTGTCGCCGGGCGGAAATGGGCAGCTTGGTTCTGGCGTGGGCTGGGTGCTGTATCCGCCGCTCTCGACCAATGAAGCGGGCTACTCGATGGATTTGGCGATTTTCGCGGTCCACGTTTCCGGTGCCTCGTCCATTTTGGGCGCGATCAACATCATCACGACCTTCCTGAACATGCGTGCCCCCGGCATGACCTTGTTCAAAGTGCCGCTGTTTGCATGGTCGATCTTCATCACCGCGTGGATGATCCTGCTGGCCCTGCCGGTTCTGGCGGGCGCGATCACCATGCTGCTGACCGACCGCAACTTCGGCACCACTTTCTTCGACCCGTCGGGCGGTGGCGACCCGGTGCTTTATCAGCACATCTTGTGGTTCTTCGGCCATCCGGAAGTGTATATCATCATCCTGCCGGGCTTTGGCATCATCAGCCACGTGATTGCGACCTTCTCGCGCAAGCCGGTCTTTGGCTACATGCCGATGGTCTGGGCGATGATTGCGATCGGTGTTCTGGGCTTCATCGTCTGGGCACACCACATGTATACGGTGGGCATGTCCCTGTCGCAACAGACCTATTTCATGCTGGCCACGATGACGATTGCGGTGCCAACAGGCATCAAGATCTTCTCTTGGATCGCGACCATGTGGAAGGGCTCTGTCAGCTTTGAAACCCCAATGCTCTGGGCTTTCGGCTTCCTGTTCCTGTTCACCGTGGGCGGTGTGACCGGCGTGGTTCTAAGCCAAGCGCCCATCGACCGGGTCTATCATGACACTTACTATGTCGTCGCACATTTCCACTATGTGATGTCGTTGGGCGCTGTCTTTGCGCTGTTCGCGGGTATCTACTTCTGGATCGGCAAGATGTCGGGCCGCCAATATCCTGAATGGGCTGGCAAGCTGCATTTCTGGATGATGTTCATCGGCGCCAACCTGACCTTCTTCCCGCAGCATTTCCTGGGTCGTCAGGGCATGCCGCGCCGCTATATCGACTATCCGGAAGCCTTTGCCTACTGGAACTACATCAGCTCTATCGGCGCCTTCATCAGCTTCGCATCCTTCTTGTTCTTCATCGGGGTCATCTTCTACACCCTGACGCGCGGTGCCCGCGTGACCCAGAACAATTACTGGAACGAGCATGCCGACACGCTGGAATGGACCCTGCCCTCGCCGCCGCCCGAGCATACGTTCGAGCAGCTTCCAAAGCGCGAAGACTGGGACAAGCAAGCGGCTCACTAAAGCTGCCTAGCCAACCATGCCAGCAATCTGGACCATATCACCAAAGGCCTCGGGCACCCCGCCCGGGGCCTTTGCCGTCGCGCAATCGGATGGGGCGGAATACCTGCTGGTGCTGTCACCTCACCTCTCCATGGGGGCAGAAGGTTTCGTCGCGATCATCAGCCTAAGCGCCGGCCTGTTGGCGCTACCCCTGATCGGGGTTCTGGGCACGCCGGTTCTGTGGGGGCTGATCCCTTTCGCGGGCTTGGCACTTTGGGGCCTGTGGTATGCGCTGGCCCGCAACAGCCGCGAACAGCTTGCGCTGCGCGAAGAATTGCGCCTGACACGCGAGCGCATAGAGATCACCCGCACTAACCCGCGCAAACCCGCACAACGCTGGGAGGCCGACCCCTATTGGGTGCGCCTGTCCCTTCTGCAAAAGGGCGGTCCGGTGGAAAACTACCTGACGCTGGACGGCGGCGGACGCGCGGTTGAATTGGGCGCATTCCTAAGCCCGGATGAGCGCGCAGCGCTGCATGACGAATTATCGCGCGCATTGCGCCACCTGCGCTAACCCCGCGCGCGGCGGATGTCCTCGAACACCTGCGCAACATAGGACGCACGCCGCTGATCGCGCGCGCAAAGCGGCCCGTCGCCTTCGGGCCGAAACCGTGCCCGAAAGGCCGCAAGCCTATCCTCCAACCGAGCAGGCGGATAGCCGATACGATCAAGGCTTGCCCCGAATTCCCCGACCACGCCCAGCCCATCCGGCCAAAGCGCATAGCCTGCGCGCGCCAAACCGCGCCAGTCAAACCGGGGGCCGGGGTCTTGCTTGCGCGCGGGCGACATATCAGAATGGCCGATCACATTCACGGGCGCGATCTGCCACCGTTCCATGATCCCAGCAAGCAGCCCGTCCAAGGCGCGCATTTGGGGTGCGGGAAATGGCTCTGCCCCGGTATTGACCAATTCCACCCCGATAGAGCGTGAATTGATGTCCGACAGCCCCGCCCATGCCCCTGCCCCGGCATGCCACGCACGCATATCTTCCGCGACCATCTGGATACAGCTGCCATCCCGGTCAATTAGGTAATGCGCTGAAACCTCTGCCAACGGGTCACAAAGCTTCTCTAGCGCGGCCTTGGCACAACCCATTGCCGTATAATGCAAGACCACCATATGCGGGCGCAGCCCGTCGCGGCGCGACCCAAAATTTGGCGAGGGGTGCCAGATCACGCTATTCGCGGGCTTTGACCGTGCTTGCCGCTTGCCGGAACGGGGCCGGGTCCCACCAGCAGGCGAACCCATCGCCATCAGGGTCCATATGTTCCGGATCACGCTCTGGACCACCGGCCGCAAGGAAGGCTTCCTGTGCCAAGTCCTGGTGCGGGTAGCGCGAACAAGCCGCCTCCCAACGATTCCAACGGAATGGGTTGCGGCGGGAATACCGCTCTTGCCCAACGCTGTGCTGCGTGGACAGCGCATACATGAACAAGTTCGGCCCCGAAGCGGCAGGCGCATCGGCCTCTGTCACCCGCACCTGAGGCACGTAATCCCGACGCACAACGCGGTTCTGGATGGGCGTGCCGAAAGGCTGGGCCTCAAAGCTCTGCGCGCTCACCGCCGGCTCTGCCGGGGCAGGCGTGGCAGCAACGCTTTGCCCGGTATTGAAGCTCTGTGCCACTTGCTGCGGCGCGGGTTGGCTTTGCAACGGGGTCGCCGCAATGGGCTGCCCAAGGGGCGCTTGCTGTGGCATCTGGGTTTGCGCCGAACCAAAACCCTGCGGCTGAAACGCCACCTGACCGGGCGCACCCGAAGGCGGCACCAATGCCCGACGCGCCGCCGCGGCTTCTGCCTGCCGGATGCGGGACAATTCTTCCTGCGCTCGCATGTATTGCGCGTAGTCGCTGAACCCAACGCCGCTTCCGGCAGTGTCAATCACATTAGAATAGGGCGCGCCAGAAGCACAGGCCGACACCAGGCCAACCGCAACAAGGGTAAGGGGCAAACGCATGTGGTTAATCTCAAAGCTCGATTGTTTTGCCCGATATTACCACCATTTGGCGGGTTTGGCCACAAAGCCCGCAGCGGTTTCCAAAACATGCGCGGTCTTGAGCAATTCGCCCTCTTCCCAAGGCCGCCCGATCAGTTGTAGCCCCAAGGGCAGGCCTTGGCTATCAAGCCCGGCAGGCACCGCAATCCCCGGCAAACCGGCCAAGTTGACCGTGACAGTGAACACATCGTTGAGATACATCTGCACCGGGTCGGCATCCGCCATCTCGCCCAACCCAAAGGCCGCAGACGGTGTTGCCGGGGTCAGGATCGCGTCAACCCCATCGGCAAAAGCCAATTCGAAATCACGCTTGATCAGGGTCCGCACCTTGCGGGCGCGGTTGTAATACGCGTCATAGAACCCAGCCGACAGCACATAGGTGCCGATCATCACGCGGCGCTGCACTTCGGGGCCAAAGCCCTCGGCGCGGGTTTTCTCATACATCTCTGTGATACCATCGCCCGCCGCAAGCGTCGCGCGGTGGCCGTAGCGCACACCATCATAGCGGGCCAGGTTCGAAGACGCTTCGGCAGGGGCAATCACGTAATAAGCGGGCAGCGCATATTTTGCATGTGGCAGGGTGATCTCGACAATCTTGGCACCCGCATCGCGCAGCATATCCGCGCCCTTGTCCCAAAGCGCGCCAATCTCCTCGGGCATGCCCTCCATCCGGTATTCACGCGGAATGCCGATGGTCTTGCCGCGAATATCACCGGTCAACATCGTCTCGAAATTCGGCACGGGCAAATCGGCGCTTGTCGAATCCTTCGCGTCATGACCGCACATGGCTTCCAGCATGATCGCCGCATCGCGCACCGTTTTGGTCATTGGACCGGCTTGGTCCAAAGACGATGCGAAAGCCACGATCCCCCACCGCGAACAGCGCCCATAAGTTGGCTTGATGCCCACAGTGCCGGTAAACGCGGCGGGCTGGCGGATTGACCCGCCCGTATCGGTGCCGGTCGCGGCCAGACACAGATCGGCCGCCACGGCTGCGGCAGAGCCG
>CAYNWX010000145.1:0-11462 GCA_964401005.1 uncultured Natronohydrobacter sp. | reverse complement strand
TCCCCTTCATGATGGTCTGACCCGATTCGAGGTCAGTTTCCACGCGGAAAGACGGATCTTCAGCTGCCAGACGGGCCAGACCTTGGCTCATCTTCTCTTGGTCGGCCTTGGTCTTGGGCTCCACGGCAATCTCGATCACGGGATCGGGGAATGTCATGGTTTCCAGAACCACCGGCTTTTGTTGGTCGCACAACGTGTCGCCCGTAGTCGTTTCTTTCAGGCCAGCCAGAGCGATGATGTCGCCTGCCGCAGCCCAATCGATTTCCTCGCGCGAGTTCGAGTGCATCATCATCATGCGCCCGACACGTTCCTTTTTACCCTTGGTCGAGTTCAGGATGCCATCACCCTTGGAGATGATGCCCGAATAGATGCGGGTAAAGGTCAGCGAACCGACGAAGGGGTCGTTCATGATTTTGAAGGCCAGACCGGCGAAGGGCTGGGTGTCATCGGCCGAACGCGGGATATTGCGCGTTTCGGTTTCGTCTTTCGGGTCGAACCCCATATAGGCGGGAACGTCCATCGGGCTGGGCAGGAAGTCGGTCACGGCGTTCAGCAGCGGCTGCACACCTTTGTTCTTGAAGGCCGAGCCAGTGCAAACCGGCACGAAATCCAGTGCCAGAGTGCCCTTGCGGATCAGGCGGCGCAGGGTTTCCTGATCAGGCTCGTTGCCTTCCAGATACTGCTCCATCACGTCGTCGTCCTGGTCGACCACGATTTCGATCATATTGGCGCGCCACTCTTCGGCGAGATCCTTCAGGTCGTCACGGATCGGCTGACGGGTCCAGCTTGCGCCAAGGTCCTCGCCCTTCCAGGTCCATTCTTCCATCGCGATCAGGTCGATAATGCCTTCCAGCTGGTCTTCAGCGCCGATGGGCAACTGAATCGGCAGCGGGGTTGCGCCGGTGCGGTCCTTGATCATCTTCACACAGTTGAAGAAGTCAGCGCCGATCTTGTCCATCTTGTTGACGAACACAATGCGCGGAACCTTGTAGCGGTCAGCCTGACGCCAGACGGTTTCGGTCTGCGGCTCGACGCCAGCATTACCATCCAAAAGACAGATCGCGCCATCAAGCACGGCCAGCGAACGTTCCACTTCGATGGTGAAGTCCACGTGCCCGGGCGTATCGATGATGTTGAAGCGATGCTTCTCGCCAATCGGGTTAGTGCCGTCGATGGTCTTTGCCCAGAACGTGGTGGTGGCAGCAGAGGTGATCGTGATCCCACGCTCTTGCTCTTGCTCCATCCAGTCCATGGTGGCGGCGCCATCATGCACTTCACCGATTTTATGCGACTTGCCCGTGTAATACAGGATGCGCTCGGTCGTCGTGGTCTTTCCCGCGTCGATATGCGCCATGATCCCGAAGTTACGGTAGCGCTCTAGGGGGTATTCGCGTGCCATGATCTAATTCCTCAGGCTTGCAGAGTGACTGGATTACCAACGGTAATGGCTGAACGCTTTGTTGGCGTCGGCCATCTTGTGGGTGTCTTCCCGCTTCTTCACGGCGGAACCGCGCGAGTTGACGGCGTCGACCAATTCAGCGGCCAGACGCTCTTCCATGGTGTTTTCGTTGCGGGTACGCGCGGCTTTGATCAGCCAGCGGATCGCCAACGCTTCACGACGGGTCGGGCGCACTTCGACGGGCACCTGATAGGTGGCACCACCAACGCGACGCGACCGCACTTCGACGGACGGTTTGATATTGTCGAGCGCTTCGTGGAACACTTCGATGGGCGCGCGCTTGAGCTTCGACTCGACGCGGTCCATGGCGTTGTAAACGATCGATTCAGCGACCGATTTCTTGCCATCAACCATCAGGTTGTTCATGAACTTCGACAGAACCAGATCACCGAATTTGGCGTCGGGCAGGATTTCGCGCTTTTCAGCGGCGTGACGACGAGACATCTGAAATTCTCCTTACTTCGGACGCTTCGCGCCATACTTCGAACGGCGCTGCTTGCGGTCCTTAACGCCCTGCGTATCCAGAACGCCGCGCAGAATGTGGTAACGCACGCCGGGAAGGTCTTTTACACGACCCCCGCGGATCAACACGACCGAGTGCTCTTGCAGGTTGTGCTTCTCGCCGGGGATGTAGCTGATAACCTCAAACCCGTTGGTCAGACGCACTTTGGCGACTTTCCGCATAGCCGAGTTCGGCTTCTTCGGCGTGGTGGTGTAGACGCGCGTGCAAACGCCGCGCTTCTGGGGGCACTGCTCCAGATGCATGGACTTGGAGCGCTTCACTTTTGGCTGCCGCGGCTTGCGGATCAGCTGTTGAATCGTTGGCATTCCGGTTCTTCCCGTTTCAACCCGTTTTTATGACGCGTTATGCGCCTCTCACTATTGCGCTCAATCCCCGAAAGGCAGAACGCACAATACCGCTTGCGTCCCCAAGCCTGGGGGCGCCGCGGTGGAATTCCAGAGGATCGGGGCGTTTAACCCGGATCTTGACCGCTACTAATCTGAGTCGCACCAGAGCGCGGGGCGGGCCCGCGCCAGATGGATTGAGGGGCGTATAGGTGGAGTCGCAGGGCTTGTCAACACTCGCCGGGCGCGCGTGGCAAACCGGCTTTCGCAGCCAGCGCACGTCGCTTTGCACGCCCTTCACGATACAGCGTATAGACCCCCGTTGCCACCACAATCGCGCTGCCCACAAAGGTCAGCGGCGCGGGCCATTCGGCCAAAACGACCCAGCCCAAAACCAACGCGGCGGGCAGTGCCGCATACCGAAACGGCGCCACGAAAGTCAGCTCACCCGTCCGCATGGCAAGGATAACAAGGTAGTAGCCCAGAACGGTAAACACCACCGTCCCGCCCAACCATGCCATGCTCTTGGCGTCCGGCACGTGCCATATCTCTGTGAGCGAACCTGTTGCCCCCATCAGCGTAACCCCAATGGCCGTGGTCAGCGCCACCATGCTGGACGGCACACCCTTGGCCATGACGCGCGTTGTCAGGTCACGCAACGTGACCATGCCGACACAGAGCAGCGCGTAGACAGACGCCGGCGTAAAGGTTTCGGTCCCTGGACGCACAATGAGCATAACGCCGCCCAAACCCATGAGAATCGCCGATAGGCGACGCCAGCCCAGAGGCTCTTTGAGGAACAAGTAGGCCGCCAGTGCGACCGTCAGCGGCACCACCTGAATAATGGCGGTGACCGCCGCTAGTGGCATGTTGAATAACGCCTTGAAGAAAAAGAACGCAGCGCCCATTTCCGCGCCCGAGCGCAGCGCCAGAAACCAGCGGTCACGGGGCCGTAATGCGCTGATCGTGGCACGCTGCACCCAGAGAAGTGCGGCAAAGATCAATGACACAGCCACGCCGCGCAGCGTGATGATCTGGAACATGCCAAGGCCCGTGCCAAGCAGCTTCAGAAACGTGTCATTAACGGCAAAGGCGCAAGACCCCACCATCATGAACAGGGCCGCACGCAGATTGTCCGACATCATGGGCGCAGGGCCAGCAACTCTGTGCGGGAGAAGGGAAAGCGCGTGGCCATGATCTGGTCCAGCTCTGCATCTGTGTAGTCTTTTTCCACACCGTAAACCCGCGCGCCGGAATCATTGTCGCCATGCACCGAGCGGATGAAATGCGGTGTCACGGAATCTGTGTAGCAATTCCAGCGCGTGTGGATCTGTCGGTGGTCGGTAGAAAAGATCGTCGGGCGCATGCCCTTGGGCGCGATCATGCCCATGCCAATACCCAAAGGAAGGCTTTCGATCACACCGAACAGCTTGCTGCCACCTTCGGCAATTTTCAAGAACAACCCGTTATTGAATGCCACAATGGTTGGGGTGTCGACACCCGAAATTTCCAGCACCATGGGCGCAAGGCGTTTTTGTTCGGCAATGCAATCCACGCTCATGGCATCGTCATCATCCAGTCGGATAGAGATGACATGGCTTGGCGCCTTGGTGCACAGATCAAGCGCCTTTTTCGTCGCGGCGAAATTCTTCATCGGCGGAAGCGCAATGACGCGGGCGTCGCGCAGTGGCTTGACCAATCCGGTCAAGCGTTGGCGCGATGCCAGCGGAAAATCCGACCCTATCAAGATGGCCGTGGTGAAATCGGTGTCCGTCTGCGCCAGAAGCGATGGCAGCGTAAGTGCTTCGAACAGCCTGAAGCGGCGCTCAAGGCGGGCTGGGTCATAAAGCACCTTGCGGTTCGCTTCCAGCCCGCCATGGGTCAAGCGCCAACCGTTTTCACCCAAGTAAGAAAAACGGATCACGACGATGACTTGCGGATTTATGCTGACGGGCATGGCACTTTCCTGACTGGCTGCGCCAGACATGCCCGAAGCCCGCTGAAAAAGAAAGCCCCCGCGCAGGCTGTGCGCGGGAGCTTCGGTGTTTCAGGCGTTTCGCGTCAGTCGTTGCGTTTGCCGAAAACGATATCCGCTTCCGACTGCTCAACCGGCTCTGGCGCTGCAAGAGCGGCTGCCGCTTCTGCTTCGGCCCGCCGGGCATCAAGCACCTTTTTGTCGCGATCTGCCGCCACTTGGCGCACCTTGGCGACAACACCGCCCGTGCCTGCCGGAATTAAGCGGCCCACGATGACATTCTCTTTCAGGCCAACCAGATAATCCCGCTTGCCCTGAACCGAAGCCTCGGTCAGCACGCGCGTGGTTTCTTGGAAGGACGCGGCAGAGATGAAGCTGCGTGTCTGCAAGCTGGCCTTGGTGATACCCAACAAGATGGGTTCGCCCTTGGCGGGGTCCAGACCCATCGCGACCGCTTTTGCATTGGCCTCTTCCAGCTCGATCTTGTCGACATGCTCGCCTTTCAGAAGCGTGGTCTGGCCAGAATCCAAGATCTCCCACTTCTGAAGCATCTGGCGAACGATCACCTCGATATGCTTGTCGTTGATCTTCACGCCCTGCAAACGATACACGTCCTGCACTTCGTCGATCAGGTAGTTGGCAAGCGCCTCGATCCCCAGAATGCGCAAGATGTCATGGGGGGCAGGGTTGCCATCCATGATGTAATCGCCCCGCTGAATGAAGTCGCCTTCCTGCACGGGGATGTGCTTACCTTTGGGCACCAAGTATTCCACCGGCTCGCGCGTGTCGTCCACGGGCTCGACAGTGATGCGGCGCTTGTTCTTGTAGTCTTTCCCGAAGCGCACATAACCATCCATTTCGCAGATGATGGCGTGGTCCTTGGGCCGACGGGCTTCGAACAATTCCGCCACACGCGGCAGACCACCGGTGATGTCCTTGGTCTTGGCACCTTCGCGCGGAATACGCGCCACGACATCGCCCGCTTTCAGGTCTTGACCATCTTCCACCGACAGAATGGCGTCCACCGACATTGGATAGGTGATCGGGTTGCCCTGATCATTGCGCAGCGGTTCACCCGTTTCGGCATCCATCAAGATGACCTCGGGCTTCAGATCGCCGCCCTTGGCGGTCGACCGCCAATCGCTCACGATCTTCTGCGACATGCCGGTGGCATCGTCGGTCTCTTCACGAACCGACAAACCCGCGATCAGGTCGACAAAACGCGCGCGGCCCGCGGTTTCGGCAATGATCGGCAAGGTGTAAGGGTCCCATTCGAACAACTTGTCGCCGCGCTCAACCTCTTGGCCGTCTTTGACGAACAACTTGGACCCGTAGCCGGGCTTGAAGGTCGCCCGCTCAACACCGTTGGCGTCGATGATGACGATCTGCACCGAGCGGCCCATCACGATCTGCTCGCCTGCAGCGTTTTCCAGCATGTTTGCGTTGCGCAACTCGATCTTGCCGGACGCGTTCGCCTCTTGGAAGGACTGGCTGCCACCCTGTGCGATCCCGCCGATGTGGAAGGTCCGCATGGTTAGCTGCGTGCCCGGCTCGCCAATGGACTGCGCCGCGATAATGCCCACGGCTTCGCCTTGGTTCACCATCGTACCGCGGGCAAGGTCGCGCCCGTAACACTTGGCGCACACACCCTCATCCGCCTCACAGGTCAAAGGCGAGCGGATTTTCACCGTCGCAATGCCCGCACCTTCGATAGCTTCGGCATCACGCTCGTCAATCAGCACGTTGCGCGCAACCAGCACTTCACCCGAAGCTGGGTCAATCACATCCTCTGCCACAACGCGGCCCAGAATGCGCTCGGCCAAGGACGCAATGATCTCGCCATCATTCACTGCGGCTTGCGCCGTGATGAACAGGTCGGTGCCGCAATCATCCAACCGAACGATGCAATCCTGCGCCACGTCCACCAGACGGCGCGTCAGGTAGCCCGAGTTCGCGGTTTTCAGCGCGGTATCGGCCAGACCCTTGCGGGCCCCGTGGGTCGAGTTGAAGTATTCAAGAACGGTCAGACCCTCCTTGAAGTTCGAGATGATCGGCGTCTCGATGATTTCGCCCGAGGGCTTGGCCATCAGACCGCGCATCCCGCCCAACTGTTTCATCTGGGCGGGCGAGCCACGCGCACCGGAATGCGACATCATGTAGACCGAGTTCGGCTCCAGTTCGCGGCCTTCCTCGTCCCGTCGCACGGCGGAGATCTCGCCCATCATGGCGTTTGCCACAGTGTCGGAACATTTCGACCAAGCGTCGACCACCTTGTTGTATTTCTCGCCCTGCGTGATCAGACCATCAAGATATTGCTGTTCGAATTCCTTGACTTGGTCACGGGTCTCGTTGACCATTTCCCACTTCGCATCTGGGATGAGCATGTCATCCTTGCCGAAAGAGATACCCGCGCGAAATGCCTCGCGGAAACCCAGAGTCATGATCTGGTCGCAGAAGATGACCGATTCTTTTTGCCCACAATAACGGTAGACCGTGTCAATCACCGTCTGCACGTCTTTCTTGCGCAACAGGCGGTTGACCAGATCGAACGGCGCTTTCGCGTTCAGCGGCAGCAGCGCACCAAGCCGCAGGCGGCCCGGCGTGGTTTCCACGCGCTTGGTCACTTCGTTACCATCTTCGTCGATCTGGGTGATCCGGCACTGAATCTTGGCATGAAGATGCACGTCACCATTGGCAAGCGCATGTTCCACTTCATCAATCGACGCGAAGATCATGCCCTCGCCCGTCATGCCCTCACGCATCATGGTCACATAATACAGGCCCAACACCATATCCTGCGACGGCACGATAATCGGCGCGCCGTTTGCGGGCGACAGCACGTTGTTCGTCGACATCATCAGGACGCGCGCTTCCAGCTGCGCCTCCAGAGACAACGGAACGTGCACGGCCATCTGGTCGCCGTCAAAATCGGCGTTGAAAGCCGAACAGACCAGCGGGTGAAGCTGAATTGCCTTGCCTTCAATCAGGATAGGTTCAAACGCCTGAATGCCCAGACGGTGCAGCGTTGGCGCGCGGTTCAGCAAAACCGGGTGCTCGCGGATGACCTCGTCCAGAATGTCCCAGACTTCGGGACGCTCTTTCTCGACCAGCTTCTTCGCTTGCTTCACTGTGCTGGACAGGCCCTTGGCCTCCAACCGCGAATAGATGAAGGGCTTGAACAATTCGAGCGCCATTTTCTTGGGCAGACCACACTGGTGCAGCTTCAACTCTGGCCCGGTCACGATCACCGAACGACCCGAGAAATCCACGCGCTTGCCCAGAAGGTTCTGGCGGAAACGGCCCTGCTTGCCTTTCAGCATGTCGGACATGGATTTCAGCGGGCGCTTGTTGTTGCCCGTGATGACCCGACCACGACGGCCATTGTCGAACAACGCATCTACCGATTCCTGCAACATGCGCTTTTCGTTGCGCACGATGATGTCAGGCGCACGCAGCTCTATCAGGCGCTTCAGGCGGTTGTTGCGGTTGATCACGCGGCGATAAAGGTCGTTCAGGTCCGAGGTCGCGAAGCGGCCCCCATCCAGCGGCACCAGCGGACGCAATTCAGGCGGGATGACGGGCAGAACGGTCATCACCATCCATTCCGGGCGGTTGCCGGATTCGATGAAATGCTCGACCACTTTCAGCCGCTTGATGATCTTCTTCGGTTTCAGCTCGCCTTTGGCCTCTTTCAGCTCTTCGCGCAGGCGCGTTGCTTCTTCGTCAAGGTCGATATTGGCCAGCATTTCGCGGATCGCCTCTGCGCCGATATTGGCGGTGAAGGCGTCGGCACCATACTGGTCCTGCGCGTCAAGGAATTCTTCCTCGTTCATCAACTGACCATAGGTCAGGTCGGTCAGGCCCGGCTCGATCACGACGTAGTTCTCGAAATAGAGGATGCGCTCGAGATCGCGCAGGGTCATGTCCAGCATCAGGCCGATGCGCGATGGCAGCGACTTCAGGAACCAGATATGCGCAACGGGGCTGGCCAGTTCGATGTGGCCCATGCGCTCGCGGCGGACCTTTTGCAAGGTCACTTCCACGCCGCATTTTTCGCAGACAACGCCGCGATATTTCATGCGCTTATACTTGCCGCACAGGCATTCGTAATCCTTGATCGGGCCAAAGATGCGCGCGCAGAATAAGCCGTCACGCTCGGGCTTGAAAGTGCGGTAGTTGATGGTTTCGGGTTTCTTGATCTCACCATAGGACCAAGAGAGAATGCGCTCGGGCGATGCCAGAGAGACCTTGATCTGGTCAAAGGTCTTGGTCTGCGCCATCGGGTTGAACGGGTTGGTCGTCAGTTCCTGGTTCATTTCATATTCCTAAAAGACTGGCGGTGAAAGGAGGCGCAACACCGTTTTCTTGAAAAGAAAACGGACCGGACCCTTCGAAAGGGTCCGGCGCGTGATGCTTACCCGTCCTCCTCCGAATCCAGGAGTTCCATGTTCAGGCCAAGGCCACGGACTTCCTTCACGAGCACGTTGAAGGATTCGGGCACGCCGGCCTCGAAATTGTCCTCGCCCTTGACGATCGATTCATAGACCTTTGTCCGGCCCGCAACGTCGTCGGACTTGACCGTCAGCATCTCTTGCAAGGTGTAGGCGGCGCCATAGGCTTCCAGTGCCCAGACCTCCATCTCGCCCAGACGCTGCCCCCCGAACTGCGCCTTACCGCCCAGCGGCTGCTGCGTGACAAGGCTGTATGGCCCCGTCGAGCGGGCGTGCAGCTTGTCATCGACCAAGTGGTGCAGCTTGAGCATGTATTTCACGCCCACAGTCACGTTGCGCGCGAATTTCTCGCCCGTGCGCCCGTCGAACACTGCCGACTGGCCCGACGTGTCAAAGCCAGCGCGGGTCAGCGCGTCGTTGACATCGGCTTCTTTCGCGCCGTCAAACACGGGGGTGCCAATAGGCACGCCCTTGGTGACGGTCGAAGCAGAGCCGACCAGTGCCGCGTCATCCATGTCCGCGAACACTTCGGAATAGGTGTCGTCGCCATAACCAATGCGCATCGCTTCGCGCACAGGGGTCATGTCGCCAGAGCGGCGGTATTCCTGCAACGCTTCGTCAATCTGCACACCCAGACCGCGCAGCGCCCAGCCCATATGGGTTTCCAAGATCTGGCCGACATTCATGCGCGAGGGCACGCCCAACGGGTTCAGAACCATGTCGACCGTGGTGCCATCGGCAAGGAACGGCATGTCTTCAACCGGGACAACCTTGGAAATGACGCCCTTGTTGCCGTGACGACCGGCCATCTTATCGCCCGCTTGCAGCTTGCGCTTCACTGCGACGAAGACCTTGACCATCTTCATCACACCGGGCGGCAGATCGTCGCCACGACGGACCTTTTCGACCTTGTCATCGAAGCGGGCCTGAAGCTGACGCTTCTGCTGGTCGTAAAGGGCATTCAGCGCCTCGACTTCCTGCGCTTCGGCCTCATCCGCCAGAGCCAACTGCCACCACTGACCACGGCTCAGGCTGGACAGCAATTCCTCGTTGATCTCGGAATTGGCCTTCACGCCTTTGGGGCCTTTGACAGCCACTTTGCCCATGATCAGCTGTTGCAGACGCCCGTAGATGTTGCGCTCGAGGATCTCCAGCTCGTCGTCGCGGTCGCGCGACAGGCGTTCGATTTCCTCACGTTCAATCTGCAAAGCACGTTCGTCTTTTTCAACACCGTGGCGGTTGAACACCCGCACTTCCACGATCGTGCCATAAGCACCCGGCGGCAGACGCAGCGAGGTGTCGCGCACATCCGATGCCTTTTCGCCGAAGATGGCGCGCAGCAGCTTTTCTTCCGGCGTCATCGGGCTTTCGCCCTTGGGCGTGACCTTGCCAACCAGAATATCGCCTGCCTGCACTTCTGCACCGACATAGACAATGCCCGCTTCGTCAAGGTTGCGCAAAGCTTCCTCGCCCACATTGGGGATATCGCGGGTAATCTCTTCCGGCCCAAGCTTGGTGTCGCGGGCGGCCACTTCGTATTCGTCGATATGGATCGAAGTGAAAACGTCATCCTTCAGGATGCGCTCCGAGATCAGGATCGAGTCTTCGTAGTTGTAGCCATTCCACGGCATGAAAGCGACGACCACGTTGCGGCCGACAGCCAATTCGCCCAAGTCAGTGCACGGGCCATCGGCGATGACCTGACCGCGCGTCACTTGCTCGCCCACCGTCACCAGCGGGCGCTGGTTAATGCAGGACGACGCATTGGAGCGTTTGAACTTGCGCAGACGGTAGATGTCCACGCCCGGCTCGCCCGGTTCCAGCATCTCGGTCGCGCGCACAACGATACGCTGCGCATCGACCTGGTCGATGATGCCCGCGCGGCGGGTCATGATCGCAGCGCCAGAATCGCGGGCCACGGTCGCTTCCATGCCGGTGCCGACCAGCGGTGCATCTGCCTGAAGCAGCGGCACGGCCTGACGCATCATGTTCGACCCCATCAGGGCGCGGTTCGCGTCGTCATTTTCCAAGAACGGGATGAGCGAGGCGGCAACAGAGACAAGCTGCTTGGGCGACACGTCGATCAAGTCGACATTCTCGACCGGGTTCAACATGAAATCGCCGCCGACACGTGTAGAGACCATTTCGTTCACGAATCGGCCTTCGTCGTCCAACACCGCATTCGCCTGCGCGATTGTGTGGCGCTGCTCTTCAGTGGCCGACAGGTAGACAACGTCATCCGTGACCTTGCTATCCACGACCTTGCGGTAGGGCGTTTCAATAAAGCCATACTTGTTGACCCGCGCGAAGGTAGCGAGCGAGTTGATCAGACCGATGTTTTGACCTTCCGGCGTTTCAATAGGACACATGCGGCCATAATGGGTGGGGTGCACGTCGCGCACCTCGAAGCCTGCGCGTTCGCGGGTCAGACCGCCCGGCCCAAGCGCGGACAAACGGCGCTTGTGGGTCACTTCCGACAGCGGATTGGTCTGGTCCATGAACTGCGACAGCTGCGACGACCCGAAAAATTCGCGCACCGCGGCAGCCGCGGGTTTCGCGTTGATCAGGTCTTGCGGCATGACCGTATCAATCTCGACCGAGGACATGCGCTCGCGGATCGCGCGCTCCATGCGCAGCAGGCCGACGCGATACTGGTTTTCCGCCAGTTCGCCGACGCAACGCACACGGCGGTTACCGAGGTGGTCGATATCGTCCACTTCGCCCTTGCCGT
>CAYNWX010000144.1:0-21817 GCA_964401005.1 uncultured Natronohydrobacter sp. | reverse complement strand
CCGCGGCGCCCCCGCGCGCCAGACTGCCTTCGTTTTGATTAGCGCCCTTTCCAGATCCAGCCGCCGCCAAAGACGCGCGTGCCGTCGCCATCGTAGAAGACACAAGCCTGTCCGGGGCTGACCCCTTCCTCAGGCGTCAGCAGCTCTACCTCGGCCTCTGTGGCCGACAGGGGCCGGACGATCGCGGGCGCAGGCGGCCGGGTCGAACGTAGCTTGACCGACAGATGCCATTCCGCCTGCCCGGTAAAAGGTTCATCCCCCAGCCAATTCACCTCGCGCACCGGCACAATGCGGGTGGCCAAGGCCGTTTTCGGGCCGACGACCACGCGTCGGGCATCGGGGTCCAGCTTGACCACATATAAGGGGTCAGTCAGCCCGCCAATGCCCAAGCCGCGCCGCTGTCCGATCGTATAGTGAATGACCCCCTCATGCGCACCCAGCACAGTCCCGGCCATGTCCACAATCTCGCCCGGCTCGCCCGCGCCGGGGCGCAGCTTTTCGATAACGGCGGCATAATTGCCATTGGGCACGAAGCAGATATCTTGGCTGTCGGGCTTGTCGGCCACGGCCAGCCCGTGCTTGGCCGCTAGCGCCCGCGTTTCGGCCTTGGTGGCCAGATGGCCCAAGGGAAAGCGCAGGTAATCCAACTGCTCTTGCGTGGTCAAAAACAGGAAATAGCTTTGGTCGCGCACCGGGTCCGCGGCGCGGTGCAGCTCTGCGCCGGTAATCCCGGCCTTGCGCTGAATGTAATGCCCCGTTGCCATGCAATCCGCGCCCAGATCCTTGGCGGTTTCCAACAAATCGCGGAACTTCACCCGCTCGTTGCAGCGAATGCAGGGCACGGGCGTGGCCCCAGCCAGATAGGCATCGGCGAATTCGTCAATTACCGCGTCCCGGAATTTCGATTCGTAATCCAGCACATAATGCGGAAAGCCCATGGCTTCGGCCACGCGGCGGGCATCATGAATATCGCGCCCCGCGCAGCACGCACCTTTTTTGGCCAAGGCCGCGCCGTGGTCATAAAGCTGCAAAGTCACGCCCACCACGTCATAGCCTTCTGCCGCCAATTCGGCGGCAACGACGGATGAGTCCACGCCCCCCGACATGGCCACGACCACGCGGGTTTCGGCCACCGGTTTGGGCAGCCCGAGTGAATTCAGCGGCGGGTCGAAGGGCATTTGGGTTACTCCCGGAAAACAAGCGCAAAATATAAGAAAATGCTCTGCATTCTCAACCCCCGCATTCAACCTCTGCTTAACATTCCCGCGCAATTCTTGGGCCACGGGGCGCGAAGGACCAAGGAGGGTGCCAAATGTATATCAAGAAAGTGGACGGGCCGCGCGCGGTCAATCTGGAGGATGGAACGGTTTTGTCGCTTGCAGACCTGCCGCCGAAGGACACACGCCGTTGGGTTGCCAGCCGCAAAGCGGTGGTGGTGCAGGCAGTGGGTGCGGGCCTGTTGTCGCGGAAAGCGGCGCTTGAGCGCTACGAATTGTCGGAAGAAGAATTCGATCTCTGGGCCAAGGCGGTGGATACCTACGGGGTTGACGCACTGAAAGTGACGGCGCTTCAAAGGTATAGACAACCTTAGGTCGAATATGATCTTTATGAACGCACGGTAACCTAGAATTAACGCTTTTGATGAAAGCTGGGCAAAACGGCGACAATGGAGAATCCTTATGCGCGTGCTGCTTGTTGAAGATGACCCGACCACCGCCCGCTCGATAGAGCTGATGCTGACCCATTCCAATTTCAACGTCTATTGCACCGATCTGGGCGAAGACGCGGTCGAACTCAGCAAGCTTTACGATTATGATCTTATCTTGCTGGATCTGAACCTGCCCGACATGGCCGGGCTGGACGTGTTGCGCCAGATCAGGGTCGCGCGGGTCGACACGCCGGTTCTGATTCTGACGGGCGATCTGCATACCGACACCAAGCTGCGCGGTTTCGGTGGTGGTGCGGATGATTATCTGACCAAGCCCTTCCACCGCGAAGAACTGGTCGCGCGCATCCACGCCATCATCCGCCGCAGCAAAGGGCACGCACAATCGGTCATCCGCACGGGGTTGCTAAATGTGAACCTAGATGCCAAATCGGTCGAGGTTGAGGGGCAGGTCGTGCATTTGACCGGCAAGGAATACCAGATGCTGGAGTTACTCAGCTTACGCAAAGGCACAACGCTGACAAAAGAGATGTTCCTCAACCACCTCTATGGTGGGATGGACGAACCGGAACTGAAAATCATCGACGTGTTTATCTGCAAGCTTCGGAAAAAACTGGCAGAAGCAACCGGCGGGGAAAGTTACATCGAAACCGTCTGGGGCCGTGGATACGTGCTGCGCGACCCTGTGGCGCAACCCCAAGCCGTTAGCGCGAAGGCTTTGTCAGCCTAGGGCTTTGCAGGGCTGGACGCGACACTGCCTGCGCCCTATCACCTTGGGCAGACCAAAATCTGGCGCAGGGTGGTGACCATGGAAAAGGCCGAGACAAGCCAGATCGATGTTGTCGATCTGTCGCAAGCTCAGGCGTCGGAAGAGCTGGCCCGGTTGGCCGACCTGATCGCGCGCGCTGATGCAGCCTATCACGGTGAAGACTCGCCATTCCTGTCGGATGCCGAATATGACCTGCTGCGCCAACGCAATGCTGCAATAGAAGCGCGTTTTCCGGGTCTGCAACGCGCCGACAGCCCGTCCTTGCGCGTCGGGGCCGAGACATCCGCGGCCTTTGGCAAAATCCGCCACGCGAAGCGCATGTTGTCGTTGGCCAATGGTTTCTCTGAAGAGGATATTGCCGAATTTGTCGCGGGCATTCGCCGTTTTCTCGGACTGGCAGACGACACGCAGCTATCCTTCACCGCAGAACCCAAGATCGACGGGTTGTCGCTCTCGCTGCGCTACGAAGAAGGCCAACTCGTATATGCCGCCACCCGCGGCGACGGCGAAACAGGCGAGGATGTAACCGCCAATGCATGCGAAATTGCCGATATTCCACGCAGCCTGACCGGCGCGCCGTCTGTGTTGGAAGTGCGCGGCGAAGTCTACATGGCGCATGACGATTTTGCAGCGCTCAATACCCGCCAAGCCGCTCTGAATGCAAAAACCTTCGCCAACCCGCGCAATGCCGCCGCCGGGTCGCTGCGCCAGCTTGACCCCGCGATTACCCGCGCGCGCCCTTTGCGCTTTTTCGCCTATGCGTGGGGCGATTTGTCCGCGCCGCTGGCCGCCACGCAATCGGACGCCGTGGCGCGCCTGAACGCCCTTGGCTTCCAGACCAACCCGCTGATGCAGACCTGCGCCAACCTGAACGACATGCTCGCCACCTACGCCCGGATCGAAGCACAGCGCGCCACGCTGGGCTATGACATTGACGGAGTCGTCTACAAGCTGGACGACCTTGCGCTGCAAGACCGGCTGGGCCTGCGCTCCACGACACCCCGCTGGGCCATTGCGCATAAATTTCCCGCCGAACTGGCCTGGACGCGGCTGGACGCGATCGAAATTCAGGTTGGGCGCACCGGCGCGCTCAGCCCGGTCGCACGGTTGTCGCCAGTCACGGTCGGCGGTGTCGTCGTCTCAAACGCCACGCTGCACAACGAGGATTACATTGCCGGGCGCGATTCCAAAGGCGCTGCCATCCGAGAAGGGCGCGACATTCGTGTGGGCGATTGGGTTCAGGTCTACCGCGCGGGCGATGTGATCCCAAAGCTGCGCGATGTGGACTTGTCCAAACGCCCTGTAGATAGCGCGCCCTACCAGTTTCCCGAAACTTGCCCCGAATGTGCCAGCCCCGCCATCCGCGAACCGGGCGATTCGGTGCGCCGCTGCACCGGCGGGCTGATCTGTCCGGCCCAAGCGGTCGAGCGGCTGAAGCATTTTGTCAGCCGCGCTGCCTTCGATATCGAAGGCTTGGGCGCCAAGCAGGTCGAAGCCTTTTGGCGCGATGGCTGGATCGCCACGCCCCGCGACATATTCACCCTGAAAGAGCGGTTCGGCCCCGGCCAGCCCCGCCAGCTGAAAAACCGCGAGGGCTGGGGCGATACAAGCGCGAACAATCTGTTCGAGGCTATTGAAGATAAACGAAAAATACCGCTGGCACGATTCCTGTTCGCGCTGGGTATTCGCCATATCGGGGAAACCTCTGCGGCGCTTTTGGCCAGCCATTACGGCGCTTGGCCAGCGTTACGCGCCGCGATGCGCGCGGCGCAAGACGAGCAGAGCGCCGCCTATGCTGACCTGTTGTCGATAGACGGGGTCGGCCCGGTCATGGCGCGTGCCCTTCTGGCGGCATTTCAGGCGGAAGGCGACGAGATCGACGCGCTTGCCGCCTGCCTGACGATCGAGGACGCCGCGCGCCCCAGCGCCGACAGCCCTGTGGCCGGCAAAACGCTTGTTTTTACCGGCACCTTGGAACGGATGACACGGGCAGAAGCCAAGGCGCGCGCCGAAGCCTTGGGCGCGAAGGTCGCGGGGTCGGTCTCGGCCAAAACCGATATTCTGATCGCGGGCCCGGGAGCGGGGTCGAAGGCGGCCAAAGCCGCTGCCTTGGGGGTAGAAGTGATTGACGAGGATGCTTGGCTTTCCCTGATCGGGGCCGCGTGAGATGGCCACGCGGCCAGAAGTATTGTTCCCACTGTTTGGTGCGCTGGAAGGATTGGACGGCGTCGGCCCCAAAACCGCGCGCAATTTTGACGGGCTGCACATATCCACGCCACGCGACCTGCTGTTCCACCTGCCGCATGGCGTGATCGACCGGCGCAGGCGCCACACGCTGCGCGGCCTAGATTTTCCGGCGATCGCCACGGTCGAGGTGGTGGTTGGTCAGCATCACGCGCCGCGCCTGCGCGGGCGGCCCTACCGGGTGTTCGTGCAAGATGCCGAAATGGAATTTCAACTCGTGTTCTTCCATGCGCGCGGGGATTACTTGCAAAAGCTGTTGCCCACGGGGCAGCGGCGGGTCGTGTCCGGCAAGGTTGAATTGTTCGACGGTATCGCGCAGATGGTGCATCCCGACCATGTGCTCCGGACCGACGAGTCCGAGGGGCTGCCGCAATTCGAGCCGGTCCATGCTCTGTGTGCAGGCGTGTCGCAAAAGCTGATGAGCCGCGCAATCGGTGGCGCAATGGAGCGTGTGCCGAACCTAGAGGAATGGATAGACCCAACCTTGAAGGCCCAGAAAGGCTGGCCGGATTGGGCCGCGGCGGTGCGCGCAGCGCAAGCGCCGCAAGTGCTGGCAGATCTTGCGCTTGAAGCCCCTGCACGGGCGCGGCTGGCCTATGACGAGGTGTTTGCCCACCAACTTACATTGGCCTTGGCCCGTGCGCGGGCGCGCCGCAAACCGGGGCGGGTGACGCAGGGCTCTGGTCGCTTGCAGGCCCGTGTTTTGGCCAGTTTGCCTTACGCGCCGACTGGTGCCCAGACCCGCGCGCTGGCCGAGATTGCCGCCGATATGGCCAGCCCGCGCCGCATGAACCGGCTATTGCAGGGGGATGTGGGGGCGGGCAAGACGCTTGTGGCAATGCTTGCATTGCTGATTGCGGTGGAAGCAGGCGGGCAGGGCGCGCTGATGGCGCCCACGGAAATTCTGGCGCGACAACATTTGGAAAGCCTGACGCCTTTGGCGCAGGCAGCAGGCGTGCGGCTGGACTTGCTGACGGGCCGCGACAAGGGGGGCGAGCGGGCGCAAAAACTGGCCGATCTGGCCGCGGGCCGCATCGACATTCTGGTCGGCACGCATGCAGTGTTCCAAAAGGGGGTCGAGTTTGCAGACCTGCGGCTGGCCGTGGTCGACGAGCAGCACCGGTTCGGTGTGGCGCAACGCGCAGCACTTGCGGCCAAGGGCGAAGGGGCGGATGTGCTGGTCATGACCGCCACGCCCATTCCGCGCTCGCTTGCCTTGGCGCAATATGGCGATATGGACGTGTCTGTGCTGGATGAAAAGCCCCCCGGTCGCAAACCGATCACCACGGCGCTGGTGTCGTCGGCACGGCTGGACGAGGTGGTGGCCAAATTGCGCCACGCGATCACAGAGGGGCGGCAGGCCTATTGGGTCTGCCCGCTGGTCGAAGATAGCGAAGTCAGCACCCTGACCGCCGCGCAAACTCGGTTTGAACATCTGCGTGCGGCCTTTGGCGAAGGTGCGGTCGGTCTGGTTCATGGCCAATTACCCCCCGCCGAGAAAGACGCGGCTATGGCGCGCTTTGCCAGCGGCGCGACGCAACTTCTGGTCGCCACCACGGTCATCGAAGTGGGCGTGAACGTGCCTAACGCCACGATCATGGTGATCGAGCGCGCCGAAAGTTTCGGGCTGGCACAGCTTCACCAGCTAAGGGGCCGGGTTGGGCGCGGCTCCGATGCCTCTACCTGTTTGCTGATCTACGAGCCGCCCTTGGGCGAGACCGCAGCGCGCCGCCTGAAGCTGCTCCGGGACAGCGAGGATGGCTTTCGCATAGCCGAGGAAGACATGGCCATTCGGGGCGCTGGCGATCTGATTGGCACGGCGCAATCGGGCCTGCCGCGCTTCCGCGTGGCCGATCTGGAACGGCAAGCCGCCCTTATGGCGCTGGCGCAATCCGACGCGCGCAAATTGCTGCATGACGATCCAGACCTAACCAGCCCGCGTGGCCGTGCCGCGCGGGTGGCACTGTGGTTGATGGAGCAGGACAAGGCGATCCAATACCTTTCTGTTGGCTGATGTTCCTATTTTGTTTTTGACTATATAGGGAACAAATGTGAACATAAGGTTAACAGAGCAAAGGAGGTTGCCATGTCATCCCTGCAAAGCAAAGCTGGTCGCGCCATGTTTGTGCAAGACCTGTGTGGTGGTCTGTCGCTTGTGGTGCTGCTGGTTGCCGCCTTTCATCTGCCGCTCTTTGCCTGAGCTTTCGACACTGCTTGCGGGCCAGCCAGCCCGCGCCTGACCTGACTGTCGCCGCCATGCGCCCCCACGCATGTGCGGCGATTTTTTATGCCGCCATTTGCCAAAGCCCTTTTGCGTGGTTATCTGGGGCCAAACAGGAAAGGGATGCGGATGGACAAGGTTCTGAACATCGTGGGCGGCGGCATGGCCGGGTCAGAGGCCGCGTGGCAAGCCGCGAATATGGGCATTGACGTGGTCATTCACGAAATGCGCCCAGATGTCGGCACCTTCGCGCACCAGACAAAGAACCTTGCAGAGATGGTCTGTTCCAATTCCTTCCGTTCGGATGATGATGAGAATAACGCCGTGGGCCTCTTGCATTGGGAAATGCGCGCGGCGGGCGGGTTGATCATGGAAATGGCCGACGCCCATGCACTACCTGCAGGCGGCGCATTGGCAGTGGATCGGGATGCGTTTTCCGCCGCCGTGACCGAACGGCTTTTGGCGCATCCGCGCATTTCAGTCGCGCGGGGCGAAATCACGGCGCTGCCAGAGCAGGGGGAATGGATCATCGCGACCGGTCCGCTGACCTCTGGCGCCTTGGGGCAAGCCATCGCGGCCGAGACCGGGGCAGAGGCTTTGGCCTTTTTCGACGCCATTGCGCCCATCGTCTATTTCGACAGTATCGACCTGTCGAAAGCTTGGTTCCAGTCGCGCTACGACAAGGGAGAGACTGAAGAGGAGCGCAAAGCCTATCTGAACTGCCCAATGGACCGCGACCAATACGAAGCTTTTATCGACGCGCTTTTGGCAGCAGAAAAGACCGAGTTCCACGAAGGCGAAACGGCGGGTTATTTCGATGGCTGCCTGCCAATTGAAGTGATGGCAGAGCGAGGGCGTGAAACGCTGCGTCATGGGCCGATGAAACCCGTGGGCCTGACCAATCCGCATGCGCCCGATGTGAAACCCTATGCCGTGGTTCAGTTGCGCCGCGACAATGCTTTGGGCACGCTTTATAACATCGTGGGCTTCCAGACAAAGATGAAGTATGGCGCACAAACATCTGTATTTAAGTTGATTCCGGGGTTAGAAGATGCCAGCTTCGCGCGCCTTGGCGGCATTCACCGAAACACCTTCCTGAATTCGCCGACGCTGCTGGATGCGCAGATGCGCTTGCGGTCGCGCCCCAATATCCGTTTTGCGGGCCAGATTACGGGCGTTGAGGGCTATGTCGAATCCGCTGCGATGGGCTTGCTTGCAGGGCGTATGGCGGCGTCGGAGATGCTGGGACAAAGCTTGCCTGTCGTGCCGCAAGAAACCGCCATGGGCGCGCTGGTCCACCACATCACCGGCGGCGCAGAGGCGAAGACCTTCCAGCCAATGAACGTCAATTTCGGCCTGTTCCCGCCGGTCGGCGGTGTCAAAGGTGGTCGGCGCGGGCGCAAGGATCGCTACAAGGCCTATACCGACCGCGCGAAAGCGGCGTGGCAGGAATGGCTGGGTCAGATAGCGGCAGAGGCGGCATAGGCTTGCATAAAGAACGGTTCGTAGAGCTCTGAAATAATGGTATTTCGAACCCGTTTCGCCCCTTCGCCTACTGGTCCTTTGCACTTGGGTCATGCCTATTCCGCCATTCAGGCACATGACATTGCGCGCGCGCAGGGTGGCGCATTCCTGCTGCGTATAGACGATCTGGACCAATCTCGCGCGCGGCCCGAATGGGAAGACCTTATCTATAAGGATCTGCGCTGGCTGGGCCTGACATGGGACGGGCCTGTGCGCCGCCAATCGGACCATTTTGACGAATACCGCACCGCACTTGCCGCCTTAGCCGCGCAAGGCGCGGTTTATCCCTGCCGCTGCTCGCGCGCAGATATCGAGGCTGCGGCGTCTGCCCCGCAAGAAGGTGCCCCCGGCTTTGGCCCGGATGGCCGCATTTATCCCGGCACTTGTCGGGGTTGTGCCTATGCCGATCGCCGCGTGACCGACGCATTTCGCTATGATTTGAGCAAGGCCGCGTTCGACCAAGACCTTAGCTTTACCGAGACTGGCCCCGCCCATACAGGCACGCACACCGTGACACATCACCATCTGCTCACGCATGTGGGCGATCCGGTTCTGGCGCGTCCGGGTATGTCGGCCAGTTACCATTTCTCTGTTGTGCTGGATGACGCGGCCTGCGGTATCACCCATGTGATCCGGGGCGAGGATTTGTTCGAGGCGACCTTTCTGCAACGTTTCTTACAGCACCAGATGGGCCTGCCCACGCTCGTCTACCACCACCACAGGCTGATCCGTGATGCGGCAGGCAAGCGACTGGCCAAACGCGATGATGCGCGCGCCATCCGCACCTACCGCGAGGACGGCGCTTCGCCGCAGGATATTCGGCGCATGGTTGGGCTTTAGTCTTTTTCCGGCGTCATCAGCTCCACTTCCGCGCTGTCGCGGATCGCGGTGTAAAAGCAGGACCGCCGGTTCGTATGGCAGGCAGGCCCGGATTGATTGACCAAGACAAGCACGCAGTCACGGTCGCAATCCACGCGGAAATCGACCAATTCCTGCACATGGCCAGAGCTTTCGCCCTTTACCCAGAAGGATTGGCGTGAGCGGCTCCAATAGGTGACGCGGCCTGTGTCCAACGTGCGGGCAACCGCTTCGGCATTCATCCACGCGACCATCAGCACCTCTTGGGTGGTTGCGTCCTGCGCGATGGCGGGGATCAAGCCTTTGTCATCATATCGTAGGGTTTGCGGATCGAAATTCATGGGCTATGTCCTTTCAACGAACAGCAATAGCCCGACCAAACGGCAGGGGAAAGCCATGAGCGACAACGCCCAGATGATGAAACTCTACTCCGCGCGCATTCTGGCGCTGGCGGCTGCTATCCCGCATCAGGGCCGGCTCGAGGCCCCTCAAACAAGTGTGAAACGCCGCTCGCCGCTGTGTGGCTCGACCGTCACGGTCGATCTGGACATGCAAGAGGACCGCGTCACGCGCTTTGCGCAAGAGGTGAAGGCTTGCGCTCTTGGGCAGGCGGCGGCGGCCATCCTGGGGCAGGTTATCATTGGCAAGACCGCTCTGGACCTGTCGCAAGCCCGCGTCGAGCTTTATGCCATGCTGACCGAGAACGGTCCTATCCCGAATGCCCCGTTCCAAGGATACGAAGTGCTCATCCCAGCGCGCGACTACCGCAATCGCCACGCGTCGATTCTGCTTGCACTCGATGCCGCGCTGGAAGCCGCGCAATCGCTTAGCCCAGAAACAACAAGTTGATTTCATCCTTGCGAAAATATCCCGGGGTGAAGGGACCAGAGGGGCAAAGCCCCTCAAATCCTATCAACGGGGCAAAGCTCCTTACGTCACCACATCGGGCGCATCGCGGCCTAACCGGGTCTTGATCCCGGCCAAGGCTTCGGCGGCGGCAATCACATCGTCCAGCGCCGCTTGCGGGTCTTGATCGAAATTGTCTGCCGCGAAGCTTTCCATATACACCCTCAGCGTCGCGCCTTCAGTGCCGGTGCCCGACAACCGCAAAACCAGCCGCGCGCCGCCCTCGAACATTATCTGTAATCCTTGGCGCGTTGTCACGGACCCATCGACCGGGTCGGTATAGGAAAAATCCTCGGCCGCCGTGACGATCAAAGCCCCGGCAGGTTCGCCCGCCATCTTGTCCAGACGCGCGCGCAGATCGGCCATCAGGCTTTCGGCGGCGGTTTTGTCCACGCCCTCATAATCGTGACGCGAATAACAGTTGCGCCCGAACTCGGCCCAATGGGCTTCCATGACTTCGGCCACCGACATGCGTTTCGCGGCCAGAATGTTCAGCCACATCAGCACAGCCCAAAGCCCGTCCTTCTCGCGCACATGGTCAGACCCGGTGCCCGCCGATTCCTCGCCGCAAAGCGTGGCGCGGCCTGCATCGAGAAGGTTGCCGAAAAACTTCCAGCCCGTGGGCGTGGCATAGCAGGGCAAGCCGCGCGCTTCGGCCACGCGATCGAGCGCGGCGCTTGTGGGCATGGAGCGGGCGACACCCGCCAAACCTTGCGCATAGCCCGGTGCCAAATTCGCATTGGCCGCGATCACGGCCAGCGAATCCGACGGGGTAACATAGGCCCCGCGCCCCACGATCATGTTGCGGTCGCCGTCGCCATCGGATGCGGCGCCAAAATCGGGGGCATCCGGCCCCATCATGATATCCATCAGCTCATGCGCCCAGACCGGGTTCGGGTCGGGGTGGCCGCCGCCAAAATCCGGCAGCGGCACGGCATTCATGACCGACGCTTCGGGTGCACCTAGTCGATTAATCAAGATCTCGCGGGCATAGGGCCCGGTAATGGCGTGCATCGCATCAAATCGCAGGGTAAAGCCGCTGTTTAAAAGTGCGCGGATCGCATTGAAATCGAACAGCTTTTCCATCAGTATGGCATAATCTGCAACCGGGTCTACGACCTCGACCGCCATCTCCCCCATCTGCGCCATGCCCAAGGCGCCAAGGTCCAGATCGGAGGCTTTCAAAATGCGGTAGTCGTTGATCTTGGTGCTGGCCGCGAAAATCGCGTCGGTCACGCTTTCGGGTGCGGGGCCACCATTGGCAGTGTTGAACTTTATCCCGAAATCGCCGTCATCGCCGCCGGGATTGTGGCTGGCCGACAGGATCACGCCGCCATCGGCGTGGCGCATGCGGATCAGGTTCGAGGCAGCGGGGGTCGAGAGAAGCCCGTCTTGTCCCACGATCACCTTCGCCGCCCCACTGGCAGCGGCCATTTTCAGAATGATCTGCACGGCCTCAACGTTAAACGCGCGCCCGTCACCGCCCAAAACAAGCACCTTGCCCGCAACCCCGCCGATTCCGTCCCAGATGCTCTGGACAAAATTCTCCAGGTAATGCGGCTGGCGAAAGATGGCGGTTTTCTTGCGCAGGCCCGATGTGCCGGGTTTCTGGCCGTCAATCGGGGTGGTGGGGATGGTCTGGATCATGCTGCCCTCGGGATTGTCGTTGCGTTGCATCATCGCCTATTGTGGCTTTGTGTCAAATTGTTGAAGTCTTCTGGGTGTAACACAGCGCAATCGAACGACAACGCGGGGCAGATCATGCAGATTTTGGTGTTCAATGCGGGCAGCTCCTCGTTGAAATTCGGGGTGTTCGACCTGTCGGGCGGCACCTTGTCAGAGGCGCGAGAGGTGTTGCGCGGAACGCTGGACCGGTTTTTGCCCGATGGCTGCGACCTGAAAGTGACGGGCCAATCCAAACACCGCGCCGCCCCGCGCGATCTGGCGCAAGCCACGGCCTTCGTGCCAGAACTGCTGGCCAAGGCCGGGCTGGAGAGGTTCGACGCCATCGCCCACCGCATTGCCCATGGGGGGGCGCGGTTCAACCGGGCAACCCGGCTGGATAGCCCGACGTTAGAGGCCATTCGCGCGCTTACCCCGCTTGCACCCTTGCACAACCCGGCCAATCTGGCAGCGGTCGACATGGCGCAGATGCTTTGGCCCGATGTTCCGCAATGGGGCGTGTTCGACACGGCTTTTCACCTGACAAACCCGGCCCGCGCCACCACATATGCCGTGCCTGCCGAGTGGCGCAGCGCTGGGTTGCGGCGCTACGGGTTTCACGGCACCTCGCACAAATATGTGGCCCTGCGCGCGGCCGAGGCGTTGCAGACACCCTTGCGCGATTTGCGCTTGGTCAGCCTGCATCTGGGCAATGGCGCAAGCGCCTGCGCTATTGCGGGCGGCCAATCCATTGACAGTTCCATGGGTCTGACCCCGCTTGAAGGCTTGGTCATGGGCACAAGGTCCGGCGATGTGGACCCCGGCATATTTGGCTTTCTCCACCGCCAGATGGGCCTGAGTGTGGCGCAGGTGGAGGATGCGCTCTATCGCCAGAGCGGGCTCTTGGCGCTGACCGGCCAAGCCGATATGCGCGAGGTCGAGGCTCGCGCCGCCGCGGGCGATGCCGAGGCGCAGTTGGCCATCAACCTATACGCCTACCGTGCGCGCAAATATGTGGGCGCCTATGCCGCAGCGATGGGGGGATTAGACGCTTTGGTCTTAACGGGCGGCATTGGCGAGAATTCGGCCTCTATGCGGCGGCGCATTTGCGACGGGCTGGAATTTCTGGGGCTGCGGCTGGATGATGACCGCAACGCGACCGTCGAGTTGGAGGGGCGCGCGGCGCCGCAAATCCAAGCCTATGGCGCGCGGGTGAATGTGCTGGTTACCCAAACCGCAGAACAATTGATGATCGCGCATGAGGTGGCTCAGATGATGCGCGCCGCCCATCCCATGCCCGCGCGGCGTTTGCCCATCGCTGTGTCGGCCCGGCATGTGCATCTGGACCGCGCGGCGGTCGATGCGCTGTTCGGGCCGGGCTATGACCTAACGCCCGCGCGCCCGCTGCGCCAGAAAGGCCACTGGGCGGCCCAAGAGCGGGTGACGCTGGAAGGGCCGAAAGGGCGGTTGGAGCATGTAGCCATTCTTGGTCCCTTGCGGCCCAAGACCCAGATTGAAGTGTCGCGCACCGACGGATTTGCACTGGGGGTAGATGCCCCGGTACGCCAATCGGGCGACCTTGCGGGCAGCGCGCGCATTCGCCTGCATGGACCGGCGGGCAGCTATGACACGACCGGGCTGATCGTCGCGTCGCGGCATATCCACATGTCGGCGGAAGACGCACGAGCATGGGCGCTGGAAGATGGCGATATGGTCGATGTGTCTTTGGACGATACCGCCCGTGGGTTGACCTTCACCCATGTTTTGGTGCGGGTGTCGGAAAAGGCCACGACGGAAATGCATATCGACACGGACGAGGCCAATGCCGCCGGTATTCTGGGCGCGGTAGAGGGTGAGATTATGGGTGATGTGCAGATTACCCAGCGCCATCCGTGACGAGTGCGCCGTTTACATGGCAGTAACGGCGTTGTGCATGGATTGAACCGAAGTCGAAGACGACGAGACCGACGCCCCAGCATTGGCCAAAACCTGCTGCACCGCATACATGTGATCCACCATCAAGCCTGCATAGGCGGCGTTGCCTTGATCAATGTAGCGTTGCGCCGAACTTGCATAGCCATCATAGCTTTGCTGTAGTTGTTCCGGAGTGTGCCCCCAATTGGTTATCTGGTCAACGAACCCGCCGGGCCCCTCGATCCACTCGCGTGACACATACAGGCCTGTGAATTCCCAAGCTGCCGCGAAGCTTCCCAACTCGCCGAGCGAGGCGACTTCAACGCCGCTCAGCGCTAGCTGAGTATCTGTTCCAAGGTCGTTCACGCCCGTTCGCACGGATACGACGCTTGCCAACCCTATGCCCATGATTGCTGCTGCAATGATTACCCAATCGACTGTTACAGCACCCGATTGATCATCCTGAAATGACTTAAATACGCTTAACATGCGACACCATTTACTCAAACCACTAGCATTCGTTACACAAATCTTGGGCGGAAATATGGCGCGCGTTTCAAAATCGTGCTCTAGGCTTTGTCGTCCGTATTCATCCAGATCGTCACCGGGCCGTCATTGACCAGATGCACCGCCATATCGGCCCCGAATTGGCCGGTCTCTGTCGGAACGCCCATGTCCTGCAGGGTTTGCGCGAAAAGCTGGTAAAGCTTTTCGCCCTCGTCCGGCGGTGCGGCGGTGGAAAATCCCGGGCGGTTGCCGCTGCGCGTGTCGGCGGCCAGCGTGAATTGGCTGACCACAAGCGCGCTGCCGCCCGTGTCTTTCAGCGCAAGGTTCATCTTGCCCGCGTCATCGCGGAAGATGCGCAGCTTGTGGATTTTGGCGGCCAGTTTTGCGGCCTCTGCTTCCGTATCGCCCTGCATGGCACAGACCAAGATCAGCAGGCCCGGCCCTGTCTGGCCGATGATCTGGCTGTCCACCTCGACCCGCGCGGCTGTCACACGTTGAACAAGCGCGCGCATATTACAGTTCGGCGCGCCAAGGCGGGTTGGCCCCTGCGCGCGACACGGTCACGGCGGCGGCTTGCGTGCCAAGTGTCAGAGCCGCTGTGATCTGGTCCTCGGTCACGCCTTTTAGCGCCGTGCGTGACAACAGCCCCGCATCGTCCAGTGCCGCCAGAAAGCCTGCGTTGAACGTATCGCCCGCGCCGGCGGTATCGACCACCTCGACCCGGTTTGCCGCCGCATGGGCCACGCCGCCCGCATGGAAGGCGCGCGCGCCATTGGCCCCTTCGGTCACGACGACAATACGCGGGCCGCACGCGCGCAACGCGGCTGCCAGATCGGCAATCTCGCCCACGCCCATCAGCCAGCGCAAATCCTCGTCCGAGACTTTCACAATATCGGCGCGGGCCAGCATCGCGTCCAGCCGCGCGCGATAGGCAGCCTCATCGCGGATGAAACCGGGGCGGATATTGGGGTCGAGCATGACCACGCGCTCGCCTGCATGAGCACAAAGCGTGGCAAAGCCCGCGCCACAAGGATCGCCCACCAAGGAAATACCGCCAAAGAACAACGCGCGCACGCTGTCATCCAACACCGGAAGTTCGGCCAGCGCCATATTCCGCAGCGCCGTGCCGGTGTCGTAAAAGGCATATTGGGCTTGGCCGTTTGTCAGCGTCACGAAGGCCAATGTGCAGGGCCGGTCCACTGCGGGGCTAAGGCCATGGTCGACGCCAGAGACGTCGAGCGCTGCACGCAGCCGTAGCCCGAACAGATCGTCCGAAAGCGGGCAGAAAAACCCGGTTTTGACCCCCAGCCGCCCCAAGGCAATGGCCGTGTTGAACACAGCACCGCCGGGATAGGGGGCAAAGGCGGCTTCGCCTGCGCCGGTCTCGCGCGGCAGCATGTCGATCAAAGCCTCGCCACAGCACAGGATCATGGATTTCCTCGCGTCGTTATCCGCCCATTTCTGCGACGTAATAGACCGCCGCGGCGAAAGCCAGCCCCAATGTTATCGCAAACATGATCTTCCAGACCGAATAGGGCTGCTCTCCCTGCACGCGGCCGGACTGACCATTGACAATAAAACGGTAGCTTTTGCCTTTGTAGCGATACGCCGCCATCCAGATCGGCAGCAGGATATGCTTGAAGCGCTCGTCGGCGTAATCGGTATGCATCGTGTCGATGCGCTGCTCATCTCCGCCAATGTCGCGGCGAATGTCGCTTTGGATGACCTCTGCCATGCGCTCTTGGCCGATCTTGTAGCCGGGGCCAAGATCGACCGTGTAGCCCTCGGCGCGGAAGCCCGACAGGAAGTCGGGGGCGTAGGGTGCAAGATCGCTCAACGTCCACGGTTCCAGCGCGCGCAGGTTTTGGCGGGGCAGCGCCTCGCTTGCCACGACCAGAACATCGGTAAAATCGCGCGTGACCCGGCCAGAGGCGCGTGTCCAGCGGGTGCGCCGTTCTGTGCGCTTGTCCTTACCGCTGCCCACGGTCACATAGTAATGCACGCCGCGCTGGCCCGTATAGCGCGTTTTCGTATCCGCATCGAAGGCCCAATAGGGCAGGTATATTCCGTTCAATTTACCGGTGTCGCGGGCGTATTTCGCAAGCCCGTTCGGCGCAAACCACAGCCCCTTAAGCCAGTCGCGCATCTTGGCTTGGGCGGCGGCTTGATCCAGCTTGAAGGGCAGAAGCGCTTGCGGCTTAATGTGCCGGTGCGCGCCGGTATCGGCCACGACCGGGTTTGCGCAAAAGGGGCATTCAGCCGCGTGGATATTGGGGTCGAACTGCACCTCTGCGCCGCACGTGTTGCAATGCGACACGCGCGTGACTTCCATGGCTTCGGGCGAAAGCCGTTCGGCCAGTGCCGTGTGCAGATCAAGCGTCGCGAGGGCCGCGCTGCGCATGTCTTCCGACACATCCGGCACGTCCTGCGCGAACCCGCAATACTCGCAGGTCAGGCTGCCTTGGCCGGGCGTAAAGCGCAGCGAGGCCCCGCATTGGCCGCAAGGAAAGCGGTTTTCAGACTGGATCTGGGTCATCACGCCTTTGCCTGCGTATCATTTACAGAGGCCCACTTGCAGGCTTCATCTTGCCAAATTCTTCAAATCCGCGGTCTGTTTACAGAACCGGCGGCGGGGGTGGGGGCGGCATGGATGCGAACAGCCCGCGCAAGCTGGGTAAATCCCCAGCCTTGATCCATCCGCTTTGCCCTTCGGTCCAGACAAGCGTGTCACGGCCGATCTGCCCGCCCAACTGGCTTTGCGGGATAGGGCCGCGCGTCTGGCCGTTCTCGGCAATATGCCACATAGCTTCCGCAGGGGGCGGTGGTGGCGGGGCGCTGGCAGCTTGTGCCGGTTGGCCAAAGCCCTGCGCCATGCCCATCCCCATCGCCATGCCCAGACCCGCGCCAAGACCTTGGCCCATGCCGCTGTCACCCGCTTCGGCAGCTTTTTGCATGGCCTGCGCCGCAGAGAATTGGCTGTATTTGTTCAGATCGCCCACGATCCCCATGCCGGTGCGCTGGTCCAGAACCTTTTCCACCTCCTGCGGCAGCGAGATATTTTCGATGTAAAGTTCGGGCATCTCCAGCCCGTAAGCGCCGATGGTGGGGGCAATCGCTTCTGCCACCATGCGCGACAGGTCCATTGTATTGGCGGCCATATCCAGCGCCGGAATGCCGCTCGCCGCCAGCACCCGGCTGACCTTCTGCACCACGATATTGCGGATTTGACCTGCGATTTCATCTTGGGTGAACTCGCCATCAGTGCCGACAATTTCGGTCATGAAGCGCGGCGCGTCGGTTACCCGGATGGTGTAAGACCCAAAGGCCCGCAACCGCAGCGGCCCGAATTCCGGGTCGCGCAGCATGACGGGGTTCTGCGTGCCCCATTTGAGGCCCGGAAACCGCCGTGTGTTGACGAAATAGATTTCTGATTTGAAGGGCGAGGAAAACCCGTGGTCCCAATGCTGCAGGCTGGTCAGGATGGGCATGTTGTTGGTTTCCAACATATACAAGCCCGGCCCGAACACATCGGCCAATTGCCCTTCATGCACGAATACCGCGATCTGCCCCTCGCGCACGGTCAGCTTCGCACCATACTTGATCTCGTTGCCATACCGCTCAAACCGGTAAACCATCGTATCGCGGGAATCGTCGGTCCAGTCGATGACGTCGATGAACTGACCTTTGAGGAAACTGAAAACCATGCGACTTCTCCTTGGCCCCGCTCTGTTAGGGGTATCTGCTGGGGTGAGTATTACCTAAGACTGCCCGCCCATCAACTCTGCCGCAATCACCCGCACGATCGGGCGCGCCTGTGCGTCCATCATACCGGGGCGCAGGCGCGGGTCGTAGAGGATGCGCAGAAGCTGTTCATCAAGCACTGTCATAACCGCAAACTCGGCGCTGTCATTGAAGAGCGACGGGCGTGCCACGGGGCTGTCATTGGCTAGCCCCATGCCTTGCGCGATTTCCTCGAAATAGCACATGTCGCGGGTCCGGTCGGGCAGTTCGGACCGGATGATGGCGACCGCGTCGGAATAGGTGTTGGTGCCGCTTCGAGAAAAGGCCAGCACAAGGCAGGATACGCTGAGCGGCAAATCCTCGACCAGAGCTTGGCTGACTGCGTCAATCCCCGGCACAAGCGCGCGCAAGCGCGGGCCGATGGCGCGGCGCTCGTCCTCTGACACGACCAGAACCGTGAAATTGCCGCGCCCGCCCGTCAGCGCGACAGGGTGGCTTGAGACGCGCGACAGGCGCGTGGCAAAGCGCGATACAAGCTCGGTGTCACGCTGGCGCATAGTTGCGGGGACAGAGGCCCCAAATTCCAACGACAGGCGGACAGGCGCGTCCCACCGGCGCAGGGGCGCAGGGCTGCTGCGCTGCAAGATTGCGCTTGCGCCGATCTGGTATTCGTCATGCAGCGCCACTTCGGCAAAGGCGCGCTCGATCAAGCTGGCAGAGATGGGCAAATCACGCGGTGCCCGTTCGGTGCGCAAAAGCCCTTGCGCGATCCGCCGGTCTTGGGTGGCCGCGAAATGGGCCTCGACCGCGCTTGGTGCCGTGTCAGGCCGGGCCGGGGGCGCGGCTTCTTCTGGTACCATGGGCGCGGCATTGGGGGCAGGCGGGGGCAGCATGGTGCACCCCGCCAAAGCCATCGCCGTGGAGCAGGCCAGCCCGATCAACCTTATCTTGCTGGCTGCGCCACGCATGAGTCATCACCCTTGGGCTGTCGCCGTGTCGGTTGTGCCATCCGTGGTCGCGCGTGCGGTGGCAGACGACAATGATTTGCGCAGCTCTTCTTCCATCTTGCCCAGCTCTTCTTCTGCGGCGGCGCGCTTGGCGCGGCCCGCATCGGCAATCTGCAAACTGTCCTCGATGGTGGCGATCAGGGTTTCGTTGGCCTTCTTCACCGCCTCAATGTCGAACACACCGCGTTCGATTTCTTCGCGCACTTCGCGGTTGGCTTGGCGCAGGTTTTCGGCATTGGCATTCAGCAGTTCGTTGGTCAGGTCATTGGCCGCCCGCACCGACGCCGCCGCCTCGCGCGAGCGTTGGATTGTCAGCGCCTGTGCAAGCTGGGTTTCCCACAGCGGCACGGTGTTCACCAAGGTCGTGTTGATCTTGGTCACAAGCGACTTGTCATTCTCCTGCACCAGCCGGATCGAGGGCAGGGACTGCATGGTTACCTGCCGCGTCAGTTTCAGGTCGTGCACCCGGCGCTCCAGATCGTCACGCGCGGCGCGCAGGTCGCGCAATTCCTGCGCTTTCAGGATCTTGTCGGCTTCGGGGGCTGCTTCGACCTCGGCTTCCTTGGCGGGAATGTCGTTGGCATCCAGATCGCGCAGTTTGGCTTCACCAGCCGCGATATACAGCGCCAGCTCGTGGTAAAAATCCAGCGTCTTTTCATACAGTTTGTCGAGCGACTTGATGTCTTTCAGCAGCGTCGTTTCATGGTCCAGAAGGTTGTCGCTGATGCGATCGATCTGGTCCTGAACGTTGCTGTAGCGTTCTTGGAATTTCACGATGGGGGCCGCGCGACCCAGCAGCTTTTCCCACCAGCTTTGCTTGCGGCGCGTGTCCAGTTCCGACACCGAAAACCCGCGCAGCGTTGTGACCATCTCGCGCAGGCCATCGCCTGCCGGACCAAGGTCCTTGTTCTTGACATCGGCCAGCATGGCTTGGCTGATCTGCTGCAGTTCCATCTGCGCGCGCGATCCAAACCCGATGATGGTCGAGGTCTCGCCCATGTCGATCTCGCCCATCCGCGCGCGGATCGTCTCTGCCTCCGGCGCGGGCGCGTCGTCAATCGTCACCAGCGCATTGGCAGGTTCGGCCAGTGGCTGCGCAACAAGTGCGTCAATTTCTTTGGTCAGCCCTTCGGCCTTGGCACGAATTGTATCGGACATGGGTTCCCTCAATCTTTGTTGCTATCGTCACTTTTGGCCCACCGCATGACCTTAGCCCTCGCGGCGTATTCCTTCGCGCTCCAACCGCTCGCGCAGCACTTCAATCTCGATATCCAGTTCGGTCCGGTTGTCTTCTAACAGCGCTGCACGGCGCAGGGTGAACTGGCTTTCCAGATCGTCGAGCAGCGTTTCGTAATCGTTGCGGGCCTGCGCATCGCGGCCGCGTGCGTAGAAATCTGCAAACTTGACCGTCGCATCCCGCGCGCCGGTCAGATACACACCAAGGTAACGCCGCGCGGCACTTAGCTGGCGCGGATCGTCCTGCACAGCCCGAAACAGCGGGCGGATCGTTTCGGCAAAACGCGCAACCCGGTCGACCAAATGGCGGTCGCCTGCGCGGCGAATGGCATCGGCCATCTCGGCCAGTGATTCTTCGGCCTCTTCCACGGCGCGGGCGGCGCGGTCTGTCTGGTGGGCGTCGATCCCTTCCATCCCTTTGTCGCGCAAAGGGTCGGCGCCAAAGGCCGCGAAATGCAGACCCGCACCCAGCGCGCCAAAGATCACGGCTTCGACGACACCGCCGGCCAAGCCCGCTAGGCCCAAGCCCAGCCCGGTCAGGGCCGACCCGAAAATCTTGCGCGGAATGGCCGGTCGGCGCGCAACTTTGCGCGCATCATAGGCGGCCTGCGCCAAGGCGCCTTCGCGCGTCAGCCATGCTGCCAGCATCAGCACTGCAAAGGCGCCTAGGTTCAGGGCAAGTCCCGTCGGGTCGCTGAAAAACGCCTTCAAGGCAAAAGCAAAAGGCAGCACGAATAAAAGGTTGACCCTTGCGCCCACAGGATGACGCCGCGCCATCCCCGGAGAGGCGACTGGCACCTCCAAAGGCGCTTGACCAGACGCACCGGGGCTGTATCGACCACCAAAGCGCTGCGACATATCCTTAGCCCCCGACCAGTGCGACGTAACAAAACAACGCCATCAAAAGCGCGTAAGAGGTTTTTTGCAACCCAGTGCCCGTCATGCCGGATACATCCCGCGATCGTTAATCACCCCGCCAGATATATGGGATGATTGTGCATATTGAAAGACAAAGCCCGGCGCTGCTTGCGAAAATCGGCCAGTGCCGGTGTCTGCGCTGTCAGCTTGGGCGGCGGGGGCGGGGCTTGGCGCTTGGGTGGTCGGGCCGCTTGGCGGGGTCGGGCCGCGCGCCTTTGCCAACAGGTTTGTCCGTTGCCTTGCCGGTTGTTTTGCCCGATGCCGGGCCCCGCGCGGGTCGCGCGGTCTTCGCAGGTTTTGCCGCAATTTCTGCGCCCGCGGCCCCTTCGCCCAATTGTTCGCGCAAGATCTTGGGTTTGACCTGTTCAACCGCGCCGCGCTTCAGCGTGCCCAATTGAAACGGGCCATAGCTGATCCGAATCAGCCGGTTCACGCTAAGCCCGACATAGTCCAAGGCGCGGCGAATTTCGCGGTTTCGTCCTTCGCGGATGCCCACTGTCAGCCAAGCATTCGCGCCTTGCTGGCGGTCAATGCTTACCTCCATCGGCTGGAAGCGCTCGCCCTCCAACGTGATGCCTTGGCGCAACGGCTCCAGCATGGCGGGGGTGGGTTCGCCATTCACCCGCGCGCGATAGCGGCGCAGC
>CAYNWX010000143.1:0-5130 GCA_964401005.1 uncultured Natronohydrobacter sp. | reverse complement strand
CTCCCCCGGGATATTTGGCCAAGGGTGAAAGCACCGCGTCCTCCCCGAGCGATTGGTCAAGGGCGCGGTGCCGACATATGCTTTCATGCTTGCCCAAATATTCTCGCCAGAGGCGCATATCAGCCACAGCGCGAATGTGCATAATCAGGCAAACATCCTGAAATTTCCAAAAAGATGCGATTTGCCCTTGAATGCCCCTGTGTCTTCGCCCACATATGTAAATGTAAATAACATTCACAATGTAATATGACGCAACATCTGAGAGGGATACCATGACAACGCTTGCCGCCCCGTCAAACTGGTTTCGCCGCGCCGAATATTGGCTTGACGGCTATGGAAAACCGGCCTGGATCGCCGCGATGGTCCTTGGCTTCATCGTCTTTTGGCCCGTGGGCCTTGCACTTCTTGCTTACATGATCTGGGGGAAATCCATGTTCAAATCATCCTGCCGCAAAGCGAAGCGCCATGGCGCCGCCTACTCCTCTTCCGGCAACAGCGCGTTTGACGCCTACAAAGCAGAGACCTTGCGCCGCCTAGAAGACGAACAAGCCGCCTTTGACGCTTTCCTGACCCGCTTGCGCGACGCCAAGGACAAGGCCGAATTCGACGAATTCATGTCCGAGAACCGCAAGCGTCGCGACGCTGAGGTGCCGTCTAATACGCAAGACGCTTGATCCCGCGTAACGCTTATATCAAGAAAAGGACCGCCTCACAGCAGGGGCGGTCTTCTTTTGTGCCACGCATGTCGCAACACACAATATTTTGCTGCATGTTTGGGAATTGAGGATTGGCACATCTGACGAACAGAAATATGGTCCGGGAAAAGAGCACAGGACCAAGGCAAGACCAATGGCCCGAACCCAATTTGGGGCCCAACTTGGGGCAAAGACGCAGTTTTCAAGACCTGTTCGCCAGATCACTTTGATGCTTCTGGTTACCCTTTTGGTGGCAATAGGGTCCTATTTCGCATTTCCCCGGGTATCCGGAATTTTCCTTGCGAATATCTGGCTGAACGGGGTCATCTTCTTTGTCTTTGTCATCGGGGTTCTTGCAACCTTTTGGCAGGTTATCCAGCTTAACCGCTCGATCGTCTGGATCGAAGGTTTCGCGGCCGAGCGTGTTGGTCACGGAGCTACCATTCCGCCGGGGTTGCTCTTGCCCTTGGCCGCACTTTTGCGCGGGCGGGGCAGGGGCGTGCAAATCGGTTCGGCCTCCGCGCAATCGATTCTGGAATCGGTGGCCACGCGTCTGGACGAATTGCGTGATATCACACGATACATCATTAACCTTCTTATCTTCCTTGGCCTTTTGGGCACGTTTTACGGCTTGGCCACAACGGTTCCGGCAGTTGTAGAAACCATCCGCTCGCTTGCCCCGGACGAGTCGCAAACCGGGATAGAGGTTTTCGCAAACCTGATGACCGGACTTGAAGCGCAACTTGGCGGAATGGGCACGGCGTTTTCCTCATCCTTGCTTGGGCTGGCAGGGTCTCTCGTGGTGGGCCTGCTGGAACTCTTTGCAGGCCATGGTCAAAACCGCTTCTACCGGCAGTTGGAAGAATGGCTTTCGTCGATCACCCGACTTGGCTTTGCCGGCGGCGATGTCGAACAAGGCCAAGAACTGGGCGCCATCGTGCAGGTGCTCGATTCCATGGCCGAACAAATGGAAGGCATGCGCCGCCAGCAGCTTCAGGCTGATGCGGAGCGCGCTCAACTTGACCAGGCGTTGGGACTTTTGGTCGAAGCCATTGACAGGCTGGCAAGTTCCGGCATGGGCGGCGCAGAGGCAACATTGGAGCGTATAGCCACAAGTCAAGAGAGGATTCTTGACTATTACCAGCGCGACGATGCCCAAGGCGGCCCGCATTCCGACGCTGAAATACGTCTGCGCTTGCGCAACATTGACGGTCAGCTTTTGCGCATTGCCGAAGAATTGTCTGCCGGGCGGTTGGAAACTACGGCCGATCTGCGCTCTGACCTGTCGACTTTGACCTTGGCGGTGCGGCAATTGTCGCGCGGTGGTTTTGCGGCTCGCAAGGATGGAGCCTGACCATGGCGCTGTCGCGCAGGGGAACCCAACGCGATGTCAGCGGCGCGATCTGGCCGGGCTTTGTCGATGCGATGACAGCACTCTTGCTGGTGCTGATGTTCGTGTTGTCCATTTTCATGATCGTGCAATTCGTGCTGCGCGATACGATCAGCGCGCAAGGCACCCAGCTTGAAGGCCTGAGCGCTGAAGTTGCGCAGCTTGCGAATGCGTTGGGGCTGTCGCGCGCGCGCGTTAGCAGTTTGGAAAGCGAAGTGTCGGGCCTGCGTGATGATGTCGGCGCGGCGGAAGCGCAAATCGCGGCGCAACTTGCGACCATCGCGGGCTTGACCCGCGATCTCTCGGCCCGCGAGGGAGATCTGGCGGATGCGCGCGCCCAGATCACAGATTTCGAAGCGCAGGTCGCAGCTCTAGTTGGTGCGCGCGATACGGCTTTGGCAGAGGGGCAGGCTCTGAGCGTGGAGCTGGCCGAACTGGAAGCGGCTCAAGCGGTGCTGATCTCGGAGCAAGAGGCGCTGCAATTAGCCCTAGCCAATCTGCGCACCGAACTGGACGCAGAGGCAGAGGCCGCGCGTCTGGCCGCGGCGCGGGCCGATGCGGTCGAAGCCGCGCTGGCAGATGCGCAGGCAGAGGCCGCCGGGCGCGAGGCCTCCTTGGCGCAGCTTGCCGCACAACTAGATCAGGCAGAGGCCGAGCGCTCTGCAGCGCTGGCCGAAGCTGCACGCGCGACAGAGGAGCTTGACGCGGCCGAAGCCGAGCGTTTGGCCGAAGCCGCTGCCGTCGAAGCCCTGCGCGCCCGTTTGGCCGATGTGGAAACCGCGCTCAGTGACGAAGAACGCACCCGGCTGGCCGAAGCCGCCGCCGCAGAGGCTTTGCGCGCGCGGTTGGCGGAAGCTGATACGGAACTTACCGCGCTGACCTTGGCGCTGGAAGCCGAACGCGCCCGCGCCGAAGATACGCTTACGCTGTTGGCGGCGGCGCGGGCGGCGCAATCCGAGCTTCAGACGGAACTGGACCAGACCCTCAGCGAGCGCGAGCGTCAAGCGGCGCTACTGGCCGTCGCGCGTGACACGATTGCCGCGCAAGATGACGCCAGCGCTGAAGAAGCGCGCCGACTGGAATTGCTAAACCAGCAAGTCGCGGCGCTGCGCGGGCAGGTCGGCGGGTTGCAAAACCTGTTGGGCGAGGCGCGCGCCCGCGAGGATGCTGCCAACACGCAGATTGAATCGCTTGGGTCCGATCTGAACCTTGCCTTGGCCGAATTGGCGGCAGAGCAGAAGGCACGCGCCGATCTGGAAGCGGCCGAGCGCGCGCGGCTGGAGCGGTTCCAGTCCGAATTTTTCGGGCGTTTGCGGGACTTGCTGGAAGGGCGCGACGAAATTCAGGTTGTGGGCGACCGTTTCGTATTCTCGTCGGAAGTGTTGTTCGAACTGGGTTCGGCCGATCTGGCGCCAGAGGGACGCGCGCAAATTACCAATGTTGTCCGCATTTTGCGCGAGGTGTCGGACCGCATTCCCGACGATATTGACTGGATTTTGCGGGTCGATGGGCATACCGACAACCTTGCCCTCTCGCCCGGTGCGGAATTTGCTGGCAATTGGGAGCTAAGCCAAGCTCGTGCCCTATCAGTCGTGCGCTTCATGACAGACAGTCTTGGTTTCCCGCCAGAGCGTTTGGCGGCAACCGGCTTTGGCGAATACCGCCCCGTGAACACGGCCAATACACCCGAAGCCCGCGCGCAGAACCGACGGATCGAGCTGAAACTGACCGAGCGTTAAGCATCCTCCTCGTCTTGGCTGAGCAGTTTAATCGTGCCTGCATCCGCCATGGCCCGGACAGCGCCCGAAATGCGCGACTGCGCGGCGTCAAGCGCTTTGGCCGAAGGGCGGGGCAGGGCGGCGGCATCTTCGCGCAAGCCTTCGGCCAGACGTTTGTTCATATTCTCTAGCAAAAAGTCCATCGTCGGGGCGCTGCCTGCATCTTGAGCGGCCAGAATGGTGCGCAGATCATCTTCTGACACTGCGCGCACCAGATTGGCAACGTCGCGCGCGGAGACACGCAAAGGAATATCCTGAAACGTGAAAATCGCTTTGCGCACGGCGCTTGCAAACACCTGATCGCTTTGTTCCAGCCCGGACAGAAGCTGGTCGCGCAAACTGGCATTTGTTGAATTCAAGATCTCTCCCACCCGGCGGGTCGAAGGGCTGGCGAAGGCGCGCACGGGTTTGTCGCGCACTTGTTCGGCAAGAGCCGCGCCAATACGCGCCACGGCTTCGGGCGCGATGGTTTCGGTGCCAGCCACCGCCAGTGCCAGCACTTGCGCCAGATCGGCGGGCAGGGCTGCCAGAAGTGCTGCTGCCTTGTCCGTGCTCAACTTCGATAGCACCACCGCGCCCACACCCGTGCTTTCCTGTTGCAGAATTCGGATCAGGTCGGCGTCTTCCGCCAGTTCAATCTCTGTCCATGGGTCCGCGCCAACGCCCCCGCGTGCCAATGCGCGCAACTGGCGGGTGGCCTGCGCATCCAGTTTTCCGTCCAGAAGCTTCAGCGCATCCTCTATATTGTCGGGAAAGGACAGACCGACCTGTTCCAGCATCTCGACAAACTCGTCGACCACCGCGCACATGGTGGGCCGGTCGATCAACCGCAGCGAGGCCAATGCCTGCGTCATATCGGTCTGGTTTTGGGCAGGGATATTGGCAAACGGAAAATCGACCCCTTCAGCCAGCAAGACACGCACGATGATCGCGGCTTTCTGAGTGCCGGTCAGATGATCGGTGCGGGCCCGGGGCTGCGGGGTAGGGCGCACAGCCTGCGCTTGAGCCGCAGATGCCCCAATCGACGCCCGCGCAAGATTTGATCCGGACATGACACGCCTGTTCATGAAGACCAGACAGTCCTAGCGCCAAACCCCTAAAGAATTGGTTGACGCCACGATTAAAAACGCCCCTCAAAGAGGGGCGCTTAAATTAGCTGGTGGCCGGCGTGATGCAGCTTCCGCTTTCGCTGTCATAAACCTGGCCTTCGGCGCAGGCATTTGCGGTTACTTCCTTGTTCCAACCGCAACTGGCGGCTGCCATCCCC
>CAYNWX010000142.1:0-20019 GCA_964401005.1 uncultured Natronohydrobacter sp. | reverse complement strand
AAATTCTATGCGCGGACCCTGATCGCCACGGCAGCGCGGCCTGCGCCAACCAAGCGCGCAATTCAGGCGGCAGGCGGTCATAATCCTGCATCGCATTGCGGCTGCGGATGCGCCTGCGCAGGGTTGTCATTCCTGTGTTACTGCGGGTCATGGGGCAACTATCTTGGGGTGATTCACGACAATTTATGTAATACTATTACATTAAACAAGCCCAAAGAACTGCGCCCAAGCCCGGATTGCAACAAAACCGATACGTTCTCGTCACATCCCTGTCGCGCAGGCGGGGCATGTTGCGCCAAACTTGGCTGACCGGATGGGAACATGCCCTCAGACCGTGCTGATGATTGCCGCCTGCCCCGTGGGCGCACCTTGTTCTTGTCGGATTTACATTTGGGGGCATTGTCATCGCAAGCTGGGCTGGCGCTGCATTTCCTGATCCGGAACCCCGCGCAAACCTATGTTCTTGTTGGCGACTTTCTGGACCTGTGGCACCCGATGCTGCCGAATTGGACGCCCGAGGACCAAGCGGTCATCGACCATTTGCGCGCTCGTGTTCGGATGGGGTCCACGATCATCTATGTGCGCGGCAATCATGACCCAGATCCGGCAGCCATTCCAGAGCATGCCCGCCTGCCCGCCACCCATGTCACGCGCCACGTGCATGAGGCGCTAAATGGCAAACGTTATCTTGTCATTCATGGCGACGAAGCCGACAGCCGCCTGATCCGCCTTCACCTGATGACCCGCCTTGGCAGCGTGATCGACCATGCACTGCGCCGCGTCGAGCGCCTCCTGCGCCGCCAGCGTGACGAAACATATACCCGTGGCGCGGTCGATATGGCGATTTGCGGGCTGAATGTGCTGCGCTACCGGGGCCGTTCGCATGAGCGTCGCATGGTGCAAATGGCCCGCGACGAGGGCCTTGATGGCGTAATCTGTGGGCATTTCCATATTGCCGCGCTGCACGACCATTTCGGTCTGACCTATGCCAATTGCGGCGACTGGATCGACAGCATGACTGCGCTGGATGATTCCGGCGATGGCGTGCTTCGCCGCCTTGGCGGACGCAAGGCATTGATCGCACAAACTCAAGGCCTTCAAGGCGCAGATTCGAAAGAAGTTACCACATGACCGATGCCAGCACCGTAGCGCGCCAACTGGATGCGGCCGTCCTTCAGAAACCGGCCCATAGCGTCACCGGCCTGAATGAACGTTTGTTCGCGCGACTGTTCGAAGGGCTGGTATACGCCCAGATCTGGGAAGACCCGGTCGCGGACCTAGAGGCCATGGACCTGCACGCCGGCGCGGACATGATCTGCATTGCTTCTGGCGGGTGCAATGTCATGTCCTACCTGACAGCCGATCCGGCCAGCATCACGGCGGTCGACCTGTCGCCTGCGCATATCGCACTGTTGCATCTGAAAATTGCAGCCGCGCAGCACCTGTCAGAGACTGAATTTCACGATCTGTTCGTTCGCGCCGACCGTCCCGGCAACCCTGCGCTGATCGCGCGGCTTTTGCCCCATCTCGACCCGAAAACGCGCGCCTATTGGACCGGGCGCAAAGCCTATTTCGCCCGTGGCTTTTACCGGCAAGGGCTGTTGGGCCGCTTCATCGGCGCGGTGCATGTGGTGGCAAAACTGGCGCGGGTGGATTTCCAGCCCTTGCTGGAAGCCCCCGACATGGCCGCGCAGCGCGCCTTCTATGATACGAAGATCGCGCCCTTGTTCGACAAGAAGCTGGTGCAGGTGTTGGCCCGCCAGCGCGCATCGCTGTTTGGTTTGGGTATACCGCCCGCGCAATATGACAAGCTGGCCAATGATGGCGCGGTGATCGACGTGCTGCGCGAACGGGTGCGCCGCTTGGTCTGCGATTTTCCCGCGCGCGAAAATTACTTCCTGTGGCAAGCTGTGAACCGAGGCTATCAGGATGCGCCCTGCGCCAGCGTGCCGCCCTATCTGGAGCCGCGCCATTTCGGCAAGATTGCCGCGCGCGCGGACCGTGTTGTCCCGTTGAACCTGTCCTTGACCGACCATCTGGCCACGCGTGACGCTGGCAGTTTGGATGCCTATGTCCTGCTGGATGCGCAAGACTGGATGACCGACGCGCAACTGACCGCCCTTTGGGACGAGATTACCCGCACCGCCCGCACCGGCGCCCGCGTGTTGTTCCGCACCGGCGGCACAGATGACATTTTGCCGGGCCGCGTGCCCTCGCGCCTGTTGGCGCGGTGGCATTATGATATCAACGCCTCTGCACGTGCCTTTGCGCGTGATCGCTCTGCGATTTATGGCGGTGTGCATCTCTACCGTTTCAAGGGCTGATCCCATGGCGGAAACCAGCCACGCCGCTCTGATGGACCGAACCTACCGCCACCAGCGGCGAATTTACGACGCGACCCGCGCGTGGTTCTTACTAGGGCGCGACCATCTGATTGCCAATCTGGACCAGCCCGAAGCGGGCCGCGTTCTGGAAATTGCCTGCGGCACCGGGCGCAATCTGGACCATATCTGGCGGCGCTACCCGGATGCGCGGTTGTATGGCCTCGATATCTCGACCCAGATGCTGCAAAGCGCCCGTGCCAAGCTGGGTACGCGCGCGGTGTTGGCCCATGGCGATGCCTGCGCTTTCGACGGGCGCGCAATGTTCAGCGTTCCGGACTTTGACCGGATCGTTCTGTCCTACAGCCTGTCCATGATCCCCGGCTGGACCCGTGCCCTAGACTGCGCGCTCGACAATCTGGCACCCGGTGGCAGCCTGCATGTAGTGGATTTCGGTCATCAAAGCCGCTTGCCACGCCTCGCCCGCGACGGGTTGAATGCGTGGCTGGCACGGTTTCATGTCACCCCGCGCCATGACCTGATAAACAGGCTTCAGGCGATAGCCGAAGCGCGCGGAATGCAGCTAGAGGCCACGGACCTGTTTGCCACCTACGCCCAGCACGCGATCATCCGGCAGGCCTAGCCACCCATCACATGCCCCAACTCTGCGCCCGACAGCACCATGTGGCGCGCGCGCCCCACGATCAGAGGGTCTGGGATGCGCGCGATCTCCGGGTCTTTGTCGGGGTAGTCGAGCGTGGACAGCACATGTTTCATGCATTCCAGCCGCGCGCGCTTCTTGTCCTTTGATTTGACAACCGTCCAAGGCGCATCGGCCGTGTCGGTGTAGAAGAACATCGCTTCCTTGGCTTGGGTATATTCATCCCATTTGCCAAGACTTGCCTTGTCGATGGGCGACAGCTTCCAGCGTTTCAGCGGGTCGGTTTCGCGCGCGAGAAAGCGGCGACGCTGTTCTTCAGGCGTGACAGAAAACCAGAACTTGAACAGCCGAATGCCGGACCGCACCAACATGCGCTCGAATTCCGGCGCCTGACGCATGAATTCCAGATATTCGGTCGGTGTGCAAAAGCCCATGACGCGCTCCACCCCTGCCCGGTTATACCAAGACCGGTCATAGAACACCATTTCGCCCGAGGTCGGCAGATGTTCGACATAACGCTGGAAATACCACTGGCCCAATTCGCTTTCGGACGGTTTGTTCAGCGCTACCACGCGGGCAAAGCGGGGGTTCAGATGCTCGTTGAACCGCTTGATCGTGCCGCCCTTGCCAGCCGCATCACGCCCCTCGAACAGAAAGACGAACCGCTCGCCTGTCTCGAGCGCCCATTTCTGCACCTTCAAAAGCTCTGCCTGAAGCCGTGCCTTCTCGGCTTCGTAAGGCACACGCGCCATCTTGTAGCGGTAGGGGTAGCGGTCGGATTCGAAGAACTGCCTGATCTGCTCATGTGTCAGCGTATCGGGATCCGGCATCCATGCGTATTTGGCGGGCGCGGTTTGCAGGCGGGCAGGTTCGACATGGTCGGCTACGGCATCGGGCATGGCCTCTGGAACTGGAACAGCCTCAGTCGGGTCAAGGCTGGCGGGGGCGGCGACATCTTCCATGGGCACGTTCCTGTCTGGTTGCAAACACGGCATCTTAGCCGACGGCCCAAAACCCGTCCTTGACATGCCTCAAAGCGGGCTTGCCTTGTGCCCGCGCAAACCCGATATGTTGGACATGACGAAAACACTTCTCTCTCTTGGACATGGCTATAGCGCGCAGGCCTTGGCCGATCTTCTGCTGCCGATGGGCTGGACCATCATTGGCACCACCCGCGGCCCAGACCGCGCGGCAGAATTGGCGCGTGCGGGGATTGAGCCGCTCATCTGGCCCGGAACCACGCTGCCACTGGACCGCGTGACGCATCTGCTGAGTTCCATCGCGCCGGGCGAACAGGGTGACCCGGTTCTGGCCGCGCATGCCGCGGAAATCGCGGCAGCCACGCATCTGGACTGGGTGGGCTACCTTTCAACCACCGGCGTTTACGGCGACCATGGCGGCGGTTGGGTGGATGAAGACACGGCGCTGACCCCCGGCACCGCCCGCGGGCGCGCCCGCGTCGCGGCAGAGGCCGCATGGCAAGCCGCCACCCCGACCCGGCTGCATATATTACGGCTGGCGGGCATCTATGGCCCCGGTCGCGGCCCGTTTGATCGGCTGCGCGCAGGCAATGCCCAACGCATCATCAAACCTGGCCAAGTGTTTTCCCGCATTCATCGCGACGATATTGGCGGGGCCCTTCTGGCCGCTATCCAGTCTTCGCAAGGCCCTGCGGTCTACAACCTGTGCGACGACACCCCCGCCCCGCCACAAGACGTGATCGTTTATGCCGCAGAGCTGTTGGGTATCGAGCCACCACCGGAAATACCCTTCGCTGACGCCGACTTGTCCCCCATGGCCCGCAGTTTCTATTCGGAAAGCAAACGCGTGCAGAATGCCCGCATTAAACGCGCACTGAATTGGCAACCGCTTTACCCCGATTATCGCAGCGGCCTGCGCGCGATTCTAGAGGCGGAAGGGTAATTGCATTGCCACGCTCTTGGCGCTAATCCCGCGCCATGCCGCGCTATGCCTTGAAAATAGAATATGATGGCCGCCCGTTCTGCGGGTGGCAACGCCAACGCAGCCTGCCCTCTGTGCAAGGCGCGATAGAAGCCGCCCTTGCCCGACTAGAGCCGGATGTGCCCACAATCGCCGCCGCTGGCCGGACCGATACGGGCGTGCATGCCCAAGGCCAAGTGGCCCATTGCGAGATGGCACGCGATTGGAACCCCTTCCGCCTGATGGAAGCGTTGAACCACCATCTCAAACCCCTGCCCGTGGCCATCCTCGCCTGCGCAAAGGTTTCGGACGAATTTCACGCGCGCTTCTCGGCCAGCGAGCGGCGCTATACGTTTCGGATGCTGTCGCGCCGCGCGCCGCCCGCGCTGGATGCAGGCTTTGTCTGGCATATCCGCCACGCGCTGGACCTGCACGCCATGCAGGCAGGTGCTGCGCATTTGCTGGGCCAGCATGACTTTACCACCTTCCGCGCCAGCCAATGTCAGGCGCCCTCGCCCATCAAAACGCTGGATGCGCTTGAAATTGAAGCCGTGGAGCTACAAGGCGGGGTAGAATACCGCTTCCACCTGCGCGCGCGGTCCTTCCTGCACAATCAAGTGCGCAGCATTGTCGGCACGCTCGAGCGTGTGGGCGCGGGCGCGTGGACACCGGAAGATGTGAAAACCGCCCTTGCAGCACGCGCGCGCACGGCATGTGGCCCGGTCAGCCCGCCAGATGGCCTATGCCTGATCGGGGTGGGCTATCCAAACGACCCGTTCGCATAGCGGCCAGTGGTTTGCAGGGGGCTGTCTGCCCCCTTCCCCCCCAAGGATATTCTTGCAAGGATGAAGGTTCAGTCGATCTCTTCCACCACGACCAATTCGCGCGTCGCGGCATTCTTGGCGTAGCTCAACGCCTCTTGGTAGGCGGGCGAGTTGTAACAGGCAACCGCAGCTTCGACCGACGGGAAGCGCGCGACCACGTTGCGCGGATGCCCTTGCCCTTCAAGCTGGACAGCGCGGCCCGCACGCGCAAGAAACGCACCGCCATGCTCGGTAATCGCCTTGGTCGCGCGGCTGGCATATTGGCCGTAAGCGTCCGGGTCGGTGACAGTGACATGGGCAATCCAGAGCGCGGTCATGCGGATACTCCTGCAAGTAGGTTGGTTGCGGCTTTCAGCGCGGCCTCGGCCCCGGCAATATCAGCCCCACCGCCTTGGGCCATGTCCGGACGCCCACCGCCCCCCTTGCCGCCCATTTCAGCAACGGCTGCGCGCACAAGATCAACCGCCGAAATACGGTCGATCAGGTCAGCAGTCACACCGGCAGCCACCGCAGGCTTTGCGCCGGTATCGGCCACGAGCACCACGACACCGCTGCCAAGTTTGTCTTTCATCGCATCAATCAGCGCGGGCAGGTCCTTGCCGCTGATGCCTTCCATAACGCGGGCGATCAGCTTGATGCCAGCCACTTCCTTCGGGGCATCCTCTGCGGCGCCACCGCCCATGGCAAGCTGACGTTTCAGTTGCGCAACTTCGTTTTGCAACGTGCGGCGTTCGTCCATCAAGGCGCGCACGCGCGCGGGCACATCAGCGGCAGGGGTTTTGAGGGCCAGAGCCACATCGGCCAGACGCTGGTCCTGCGCACGCAGATAATCGAGCGCGGCCTGACCACTCAGCGCTTCAACCCGGCGAACCCCGGCAGAACTGGCACTGTCGCCCAACACCACGAATGCGCCAATGTCGCCCGTGCGTGCCACATGGGTGCCACCACAGAGTTCCAGCGAATAGGTATCGCCCGCAGCCCCCTTGCCGGACCCGTGCAGCGTGCCCATGGACACCACGCGCACCTCGTCGCCGTATTTCTCGCCAAAGAGCGCCTGCGCCCCCAATGCACGGGCATCATCGGGCGTCATGATCCGGGTTTCGACCGCACCGTTCTGGCGGATGAAAGCATTCACTTCGGCCTCGACCTGCGCAATCTGGTCAAGCGACAGCGCCGCGCCATGGCTGAAATCGAAGCGCAACCGGTCGGGCGCGTTGAGCGAACCGCGCTGCGCCACATGATCGCCAAGCGCGCGGCGCAAAGCTTCGTGCAACAGGTGCGTGGCCGAATGGTTGGCGCGAATGGCGCTGCGGCGGGAATGCTCCACTTCCAGCTTGGCGGGCTGGCCGGATGCGATATAGCCCTCGGTAAGCTCTGCCACATGAATGTGCAGGCCGGCGGCCTTGCGTGTATCGGTCACACGGGCCACGCCGGTGGCAGTGCGGATAAAGCCCGTATCGCCCACCTGACCGCCCGATTCGGCATAGAACGGCGTCTGGTTGGTGATGATCTGGACCTGTGCATCGGCGCGGGGGCATTCGGCACCCTCGACCACCAGCGCAAGGATCTGTCCTTCGGCGGTTTCAGACTTGTAGCCCAGAAATTCCGTTGCGCCCATGCGGTCTGCAATATCGAACCAGATTGTGGCATCCGCCGCTTCGCCCGATCCGGACCAAGCAGCGCGCGCGCGGGCCTTTTGCTCGGCCATGGCAGCGTCGAACCCGTCCACATCGACCTTGCGGCCGCGTTCGCGCAGCGCGTCTTGCGTCAGGTCCAGCGGGAAGCCGAACGTGTCGTAAAGCTTGAAGGCAGTGGCACCGGGCAGGTCGGCATCCTCCGAGAGGTCAGCCATTTCGGCATCAAGCAGTTTCAGCCCGCGATCCAGTGTCTGGCGGAAGCGGGTTTCCTCGGCCCGGAGCGTTTCGGTGATCAGCGCCTGCGCCTCACGCAATTCGCCGAAATGACCGCCCATCTGCGTGACCAGTGCGGGCACCAAACGGTGCATGACCGGATCTTGCGCGCCCAGCATGTGCGCGTGGCGCATGGCGCGGCGCATGATACGGCGCAGCACATAGCCGCGCCCATCATTCGAGGGCAGAACACCATCGGCAATCAGGAACGACGTGGCGCGTAGATGGTCGGCAATCACGCGGTGATGCGTTTTTCCGGGGCCGTCTGGGTCGGAGGAGGTGGCGTGGGCCGAGGCCTCGATCAGCGCGCGCATCAGGTCCGTGTCGTAATTGTCGTGCTTGCCCTGCAAAAGCGCGCCTATGCGTTCCAGCCCCATGCCGGTGTCGATGGATTGGCGCGGCAATTCGGTCAGGCGCCCGTCTTCATGCTGTTCGTTCTGCATGAAAACGAGGTTCCATATCTCGATGAACCGGTCCCCATCCTCTTCCGGACTGCCCGGAGGGCCACCCCAGATTTCAGGGCCATGGTCGAAGAAAATTTCGGTGCAGGGGCCGCAGGGGCCGGTCGGACCCATGCGCCAGAAATTGTCATCGGTCGGGATGCGGATGATGCGGTCATCAGACAGACCTGCGACCTTCTTCCAGATATCCGCGGCTTCGTCATCCGTGTGGTAAACCGTGACCAACAAACGGTCTTTCGGGATGTCAAAATCCTTGGTCAGCAATTCCCATGCAAAGGGGATTGCGTCGGTCTTGAAGTAATCGCCAAAGCTGAAATTGCCCAGCATCTCGAAAAACGTGTGGTGGCGGGCGGTATAGCCGACATTATCAAGGTCGTTATGTTTGCCGCCCGCCCGCACGCATTTCTGCGAGGTTGTCGCGCGGTTATAGTCGCGGTGTTCCAGCCCGGTGAACAGGTTCTTGAATTGAACCATGCCCGAATTGGTGAACATCAATGTCGGGTCATTGCGCGGCACAAGGGGCGAGCTGTCCACGACCTGATGCCCGTTGCGGGCGAAAAAGTCTAGAAATGTCGAGCGGATATCGTTCAGGCTGGGCATGTCACACTCCGGGCGCTTGCGCGTGCTATCTTGAAGGCACGGTTTAGCCCTCGGCGCGGGGGCTGTCCACACCCCGCGCCGAAATCCTGTCACGAAGGCCCTAGTCCTCTGTCAGGTCAGGATCGCTTTCGGACATAGCGAAATCCAGACCATGCGCGGCGCGGATCTTGTCCTCAATCTCATGCGCGCGCTGGGGGTTCTCGCGCAGGAAGGTTTTGGCATTCTCGCGCCCCTGCCCGATACGTTCATCGCCATAGGAATACCATGCGCCAGATTTTTCGACCACGCCGGCCTTTACACCCAGATCCAGCAATTCGCCGGTTTTCGAGATGCCTTCGCCATACATGATGTCGAATTCTACCTGCTTGAAAGGCGGCGCGACCTTGTTCTTGACGACCTTGACGCGGGTCTGGTTGCCCACAACTTCGTCACGGTCCTTGATCGACCCGATGCGGCGGATATCCAGACGCACAGAGGAATAGAATTTCAGTGCGTTGCCGCCCGTGGTAGTTTCGGGGCTGCCGAACATCACGCCAATCTTCATACGAATCTGGTTGATGAAGATCACCATGCAGTTCGAGCGGCTGATCGACCCCGTCAGCTTGCGCATGGCCTGGCTCATCAAGCGCGCATGGACACCGACAGAGCTGTCGCCCATATCGCCCTCAAGCTCGGATTTCGGGGTCAGCGCCGCGACCGAATCAACTACGACCAAAGACACTGCGCCTGAGCGCACGAGTGTATCGACAATTTCCAGCGCCTGTTCGCCCGTATCGGGCTGCGAGATCAGCAATTCGTCCAAATCGACACCCAACTTGCGGGCATATTGCGGATCAAGCGCATGTTCGGCATCCACGAAGGCGCAGACACCGCCCTTTTTCTGCTCTTCCGCGACCACATGCAGCGTGAGCGTTGTTTTCCCCGAAGATTCCGGCCCGTAAATTTCGATAATCCGGCCCTTCGGCAAGCCGCCGATGCCCAGCGCAATGTCAAGGCCAAGCGAGCCGGTCGAGGTCGACTCGATGTCCTTGAGGACATTGTCGCCCCCAAGGCGCATGATAGAGCCCTTGCCGAACTGACGCTCGATCTGCGCCAGCGCCGAGTCGAGCGCTTTTTGTTTTTCCGCCGTCTTTTTATCGGTCATGTTCAGCAAGTCCGCTACAGCCATTGTTTTGCCCCTTATTTCACAGCGCGCCGGTTGCGGCAATCGCACGTTTGTTCACAACATGTTCTATACGATCATTGAGCACAAAGCGAGAACTTTGTGGCCTGTCGTGCCACTAACAATTGCAGAAAGAGGTTAAGAAAGCCTTTCCCACAGAGGGTTGCACCAAGTGCAGAGCGGGCATTCCAGTTTAGCCGTAGTAAGGACAGCTTGCCTGACCTATCTTGATGTCAAGGGAGGCTTGATGTCTCTGGAAAGGATTAAACATGGCTAGTGTGACAACTGATATCATCACAAATACCGCATCCGAGTCGCTGGCGGACCGTTTTGTTGCAATTCTGGAGCGACTTGCGCAGGTTTCGCCAACGTATCGGCGGCTGGAAAAATTAAGCGCAACTTCGGACGCAGACTTGGCCGCACAGGGCTTGACGCGATCAGACGCTGTTCGAGATGTGTTTGGTGGGCGCTACTACGCCTGACCCGGTTTTGTGCGGGGCTTGCGCGCCTTCGCTCTCGACCAACCCGCCAGAGAGGCATCTTGCCAATCTGGCGGGTTTCGCTCATCACCTGCGGCATGAGCATACGAACCGACATTCTCTGCATCGGCGCCGCCCTGTGGGACATCATAGGGCGCACCCCTGCCCCCATGCGCGTGGGGTCTGACGTGGCGGGCCGGATCACGCGCATTCCGGGTGGCGTGGCACTGAATATTGCCATGGCGCTCGTTCGCGCGGGGGCCAACCCGCAGGTCCTGTCCGCAATTGGCCAAGATGCGGCGGGTGATGCGCTGATAACCGAAATGACAGCGCGGGGCGTCGGATGCGCGCATGTCTACCGCGCACCAGACCTGCCCACCGATACCTATATGGCGATTGAAGGTGCAGGCGGCTTGATTGCCGCGATTGCGGATGTGCATTCGTTGGAAATTGCGGGCAACAAGATTCTGACCCCCTTGCGCGATGGGCGCTTGGCCAGTGACACGGCGCCTTGGACGGGGATGGTTGCCCTCGACGGAAATCTGACCGTGTCGCTTTTGGCAGAAATCGCAAGCGCCCGAGCTTTTGCGATGGCCGATTTGCGGGTCGCGCCCGCCTCTCCGGGTAAGGGAGAGCGCTTGCTGCCCCTGGTCGCGCGCCTCGGCACGGTGTTTTATGTCAATCTTGAAGAAGCAGGGCTTCTTTGCGGCACGGAGTTTGCCACCTCGGCAGATGCCGCGCGCGGACTTTTGGCGCGGGGGGCACAGCGGGTGCTGGTCACAGATGGCGCGCGTGACACGACCGATGCCAGCACCGATGGCTTGCTGACGCTCGCGCCCCCGCAGGTGCAGGCTGTGCGCGTGACCGGCGCGGGCGATACTTTCATGGCCGACCATATGGCCGCAGAGGCTCGCGGTCTAGAGCGTGATGCCGCCCTGTCACACGCTTTACGCACGGCCGCAAGCTATGTCGCTGGCGGACCGGAACACTAAAGGATTTCTGATGCTTGCAATGCGTTATTCATCGGAAGTGGCGACCGCACGCCAAGCAGGCGCGCCGATTGTCGCGCTGGAATCGACCATCATCACCCATGGGATGCCCTACCCGCAGAACCTTGCGATGGCGCAGCAGGTGGAGGCCGATATTCGTGCCGCCGGGGCCACACCTGCGACGATTGCGGTGCTGGGGGGCATTATCCATATCGGGCTAGAGCCGGCTGAATTGGAAACACTTGCCCAAGCCAAAGATGCGATGAAGCTGTCCCGCGCCGATTTGGCGGTAGCGCTGGCTATGGGGGCCACAGGGGCGACAACCGTCGCGGCTACCATGATCTGTGCCGCGCGCGCAGGCATTGCGGTCTTTGCCACGGGGGGTATTGGCGGCGTGCATCGCGGGGCCGAAAGCTCTTTCGACATATCGGCTGATTTGCAGGAATTAGCGCAAAGCCCGGTCACCGTGGTTGCAGCCGGTGCAAAGGCCATTCTGGACCTGCCGAAAACGCTGGAAGTGCTTGAAACGCTGGGGGTGCCTGTCATCGCCCACGGGCAAGACGACTTCCCTGCCTTCTGGTCGCGCACGAGCGGCCTGCCCGCACCGCTGCGGATGGATGATGTCGGCCAAATTGCTTGGGCGCACCTAATGCGCGGAGCTCTCGGCATACCGGGCGGACAATTGGTCGCCAACCCGATCCCTCTAGCCGAGGAAATCCCGCGCGACATAATCGACCATTGGATCGCGCAAGCGCTGGACGATTGCGCAGGCGTTGCCGCGAAAGACGTGACACCTCGCCTTCTGGCGCGGATATTCGAGTTGAGCGACGGCGCATCGCTAACGGCCAATATCGCGCTGGTGCGCAACAACGCGCGGCTTGGCGCTGAAATCGCTTGCGCGCTTGCATCGCAGCGCGCGCAGCCCCATATCGATGGCGAGTCACAGGGCTAGGGCGCGGCATGTCAGCAGATCACAGCAAACGCGGGCTTCTTGGCTCTATCCGGTCGAATTTTCTGGCCGGGCTGGCGGTCATTGCACCGGGTGTGTTGACGGTCTGGCTGGTTTGGAATGTGGTCACATGGATCGATGGCATCGTCATGCCGATGATCCCGCGGCGCTTTCACCCCGACGTGTTGACCGGCTGGGACGTACCCGGCTTGGGGGTTGTGATCTTCTTGGTCTTCACCGTCGTGATGGGCTATTTCACAAAGGGCTTCATCGGGCGCACGCTGGTCATCTGGAGCGAACGCATCGTCGAAGCGATGCCGGTCGTGCGCTCTATCTACAACGCAGTGAAGCAGATCGCGGACACGGTTCTTGCGCGCTCCGCACCGACCTTCGACCGCGCCTGCCTGATCGAATACCCCCGCAAGGGGATGTGGGCCACAGCGTTCATTTCCACCACCACGCGCGGCGAAATCGGCGACCGACTGTCGGATGGCGAGGAGTTGATCTCGGTCTTCATGCCGACCACGCCGAACCCGACATCTGGCTTCCTGCTATTCGTGCATCGCCGCGAGGTGATAGAATTGGACATGTCGATTGAAGATGCCGCGAAGCTAATCATCTCGGCCGGGCTGGTCTATCCGGACACACGCAAGGGAAAGCTGGTGGCCGCCCCCGGCGTGGTCGATGCCGAGTAGACGTGGCGTAGGTTGGGGCTTGTCAGCGGCCATTGTGGTTCTGAGTTTTGTTGGGGTCTTTTTTGTTGCCAAGGAACCCCATCTAAGAGCGTATCTTTGCCCGACCTGCGCAGGCTTTCACCAGATTGCACCACGCGTTTATGCCGATGACGGCGCGAGTGAGTTGCCGATCATTGCCGCCTTGAAGGCCTTTTCCGATGCCGAAGAAATGCTGCAACGCGCCTATCCGGGCCGGGCATCGGACCCGATATGGCTGCTGTGTTTGTCGGGCGATTGCGGGGTAAAGACACCGCCAAGGCCGCTTGCGCTGGCCTATTTGGACCTCTTTGTGTTCGTTTATCCGGAAGGCGTGACCGCGACCATTCTTGCGCATGAATTGGCCCATGCCGAATTGCACGCGCGGCTTGGCACGGCTCACCGCTTGGTGTCGAACCCCGTGCCGACATGGTTTGACGAAGGGCTGGCCGTGCTGGTCTCGCAAGACCCCCGTTATCTGGAGGTAGTCAATGGCGAAGTAGCGGGCTGCAAGGCCGGAGATTGGCCAGAACCGCCCTCTGACCCGCGCAGCTTCCGAAGGCGGGCCGTCACCGACGCAGAGGCGCTCTACACGGCCTCGGCCTGTCGCGTGATCGACTGGCTTGACGATAATGGCGCCGTAGACGCCTTGCCACCAGTGTTGGAGCAAATCCGGATTGGGACGGTGTCGTTCGAATGACCCCGAACGCGGTACGCGCGCAGGTCTTTTCTGTTCGCAGAATGCAAGCTCCATGCAACCATGCTGGCGATAGCCCTAAGCGATGGAAACCGCTATGCGCACCCTGATATTATTGGTACTGGCCCTACCCCCCTTGGCCATGCCCGCTCCGGCCGCCGCCGAATTGCGCTTTTGCAATGAAACAAATGCGCGGGTGACGGTGGCCATAGGCTACCGCAGCGAGGGCGCGTGGCGCTCAGAGGGTTGGTGGGCGGTCGAGGTCGGCGACTGCCGCGCAGTAAGGTCAGCGCCGCTTGAAAACCGGTTCTACTATTACCGGGCCACGTCGAAGGTCGATAGCTGGACGCATGAGAACTACTTTTTCTGCACGACACCGGAGGCTTTCGACATTACCGGCGACGAGAACTGCACGTCTCGTGGGTATGACCGAGAGGCGTTTTCCGAAATTGCGCTCTCGGACGGGATTACACGCTTCACCACGACGCTTACATCGGACAAGACCCCTGACCCTGCACCCGACCCCGCACCGCAAACCGCCCCGCCCGGCACGCATGGCGAACCTTATACGGTCAGCGGCCTGCTCAGTCATTGCGAGGTGACCGATGCCAGCGTGCAATGCGAATTGCATTATGACGGGTGGCGCTATGTCGCCTCCAGCGCATTCTACACCGACCAAGGGATGCTGGAAGGCTTAATGGACTTGCCACCAAATACGCCAATGACATGGACGGGCGATCTGGCAGGCTATGGCGGCGCGAATGTTGATGTCACGATCCGCGAAGCGCGCGTCGCGGGGGTAGACCCCTACACGCAGGTGCGGGCCGATCTGCAAGGCTTCTGGACCTCGACACGCGATCCGAATTACCAATTGCTGATCAGCGGCGGTGTGTTCGAGGAATATTATCAGAATATCCCGTCCGACACGCGGCTGATGGACTTGGCCAATACATGCGAGGGCGCGATGGGCGACGGCCCCTATCTGCTGGCGCAGAGCTATGCGCGCGATGGCGATATTCGCTGTTTCGAGGTATTCGAGCTGTCGCAGGACAGCCTGTCGCTGTTTCCGCTGGGCGTGATGCAGCCCCTCGATTTCTACCGCAGCGACTAGGCCCGCACGCGACGGGTCTTTTCACCGTCATATACCCATGATAAGCGGCCCCCGCAGGCGGAAAATTCTTTTCCGCACCCAGACATATCCGGAGACTTATCATGGCCCTAGAGCGCACCTTCTCGATCATCAAACCCGATGCAACTGCACGTAATCTGACCGGCGCGATTAATGCGAAGTTCGAAGAGGCTGGTCTGCGCATTGTCGGGCAAAAGCGCATTCACATGACCAAGGCGCAAGCGGGCGAGTTCTATAAGGTCCATGCCGCGCGCCCCTTCTATGACGAGCTGTGCGAGTTCATGGCATCCGGCCCGGTCGTGGTGCAGGTTTTGGAAGGCGAAGGTGCCATTGCCAAGAACCGTGAAGTGATGGGCGCCACCAATCCCGCCGATGCGGCACCGGGCACCATCCGCGCCGAATTCGCGCAGTCGGTTGGCGAAAACTCTGTCCACGGCTCTGACGCGCTGGAAACCGCCGCAGAGGAAATCGCCTATTTCTTCGCCGGGATCGAACTGGTCGGCTAAGGCCCTCGCTTGGGCGGACGAGACAAGAGGCCCCGGGTCAAGCCCGGGGCCTTTGCTATAAAGGGGGGCCGTCAGCCCCTCTCGCCCGCGCCAAAGGCGCGCGCTCACCCCCCGAGGATATTTGCTGCAAGGATGAAAAGCCATGTCGGTGGGGCATTTACCATTGGCGTGGTTCCTGACAGATTGCGGTGATGTTGCAGCGCGTTGAGTTACCTGTCTGGGCCTTGACCCTCATCGTGGGGTTTGCCGCGGTTACCTTCGCGTCGCATTTCCTGTTTCCATCCGTGCGCTGGTTCTTTCGCAAGAGGGCCGAACGCGCTGTGGCGGAACTGAACAAGCGCCTGAAGCGCCCGATTGAACCGTTCAAGCTGATGAAGCGGCAAGATCAGGTGATCCGTCTGGTCTACGATCCGCAGGTCATGGAGGCGGTGCGGCAGCATGCCCGCGAGGAAGGCATCCCACCCAATGTAGCCTTTGAGAAGGCTCGCTCCTATGCGCGCGAGATCGTGCCGGGGTTTTCCACCGCAACCTATTTCGGCTTCGCCATCCGTCTGGCGCGGCGTATTGGCGAGGGGCTCTATGACGTGGTGGTGCGCACAGAAGACCAGAGCGATCTGGACCGCGTGGCCCCGGAAGATGCAATCGTCTTCGTGATGAACCACCGCTCGAACATGGATTACGTGCTGGTGACTTGGCTGGCCTCGCAACATTCAGCATTGAGTTACGCGGTGGGCGAATGGGCGCGCATTTGGCCACTGAAATCGCTGATCCGGGCGATGGGGGCGTATTTCATCCGGCGACGCTATGCGAACCCGCTCTATCGGGCGGTGCTGGCGCGCTATGTGCAAATGTCGGTGCAGCAAGGCACCACGCAGGCGATCTTTCCCGAAGGCGGGCTAAGCTTGGATGGCCGTGTCGGGCGCGGCAAGGTAGGGCTCTTGACCTATATCCTGCGCGGTTGGGACATATCCGGCCCGCGCGACGTGCTGTTCGTGCCGGTGGCGTTGAATTATGACCGGGTGCTGGAGGACCGCCTGTTAGTGGCCGCGCATCAATCCGGGCGCAGGCGGTTTCGCGGGCGCACGACCGTGGCGTTGGGGTTCGTCGCGCGTATTTTGTGGCAAAAGCTGTTGGGGCGATTCAAGGGGTTCGGGCAGGCCGCTGTCAGTTATGGCCAGCCCGTGTCGTTGCGCGCTTTTGCGACAGACAATCCGGGCCGCACCGCCGAAGACCTTGGCGCGCTGCTCATGGAGCGGATTCGCAGCGCGATGCCGGTTTTGGCGGTGCCGCTGACCGCCGCCGCGCTGCAAGCGCTTGGCGGACGCGGCAACAGGTCGCAGCTTGTGGCGCAAGCGGTGGACCAGATGGGTAAAGGCGCGTTCAGCACGGAAGACCTTGCCGAGATGATCGCGCGCGGTTTGGAACACCTGCGTGTCAGAGCCTTGATTCATGAGGATTCCGGCGTTTTTCGGGTCACCGCCGGAGAGGAGGCGCTGATCGCCTACTATGCTGCGTCCGTCAGCCAAGAGGCCGGAACCGCCCCCGGCCCCACAGAGACCCATTGGACATAAAATTACAAAAAAGCAATATTCAGGGTTGCAATGTTGCGTGGGCCATTTTATCCATGCTGCAAGCGCCGCATGAATTCTGCGTCGCAGCACCATGACCGGGGAGACCCCCCCGCAACCCTGAATTTGGAGGCCGCAATGGCGCTGGATAACCAGACGGGCATCGCCCAATACGACGCACCCGAAAAAGACCTCTACGAGATCGGTGAAATGCCGCCCATGGGCTATGTGCCCAAGCAGATGTATGCGTGGACGATCCGCCGCGAGCGCCATGGCGAGCCGGAAAAGGCCTTCGAGGTTGAAGTCGTCGATACGTGGGAGATCGACAGCCACGAAGTGCTGGTCTTGGTCATGGCTGCGGGCGTGAACTATAACGGCGTCTGGGCCGGTTTGGGCCAGCCGATCAGCCCGTTTGACGGCCACAAGCAGCCCTATCATATTGCCGGGTCCGACGCGTCGGGCATCGTGTGGAAAGTGGGCGACAAGGTCACGCGCTGGAAGGTCGGCGATGAGGTGGTGATCCATTGCAACCAAGATGACGGCGATGACGAGCATTGCAATGGCGGCGACCCGATGTATTCGCCCAGTCAGCGCATCTGGGGCTACGAGACGCATGATGGATCGTTCAGCCAGTTCACCCGCGTGCAGGCCCAGCAGCTTATGCCGCGCCCCAAGCACCTGACTTGGGAAGAGTCCGCATGCTACACGCTGACACTGGCTACCGCCTACCGCATGCTGTTCGGCCATGAGCCGCATGACCTGAAACCGGGCCAGAACGTGCTGGTCTGGGGTGCTTCGGGCGGTCTGGGGTCGTATGCGATCCAGTTGGCCAATACGGTCGGTGCGAATGCGATCGGCGTCATCTCGGACGAATCCAAGCGCCAATTCGTGATGGATCAGGGCGCGAAGGGCGTGATCAACCGCAAGGAATTCAACTGTTGGGGTCAATTGCCCAAAGTCGGCAGCGAAGAATATGCCGAGTGGTTCAAGGAAGCGCGCAAATTCGGTAAGGCGATCTGGGATATCACCGGCAAAGGCGTGAATGTCGACATGGTGTTCGAACACCCCGGCGAAGCGACCTTCCCCGTCTCGACCCTTGTCTGCAAGAAAGGCGGCATGGTCGTGATCTGCGCGGGCACGTCCGGCTTTAACTGCACCTGCGACGTGCGCTATATGTGGATGCACCAGAAGCGCCTGCAAGGCTCGCACTTCGCGCATCTCAAGCAGGCCTCGTCGGCGAACCAGTTGATGATCGAGCGCCGTCTGGACCCCTGCATGTCGGAAGTCTTCACCTGGGCAGATATCCCGGCCGCGCATACAAAAATGCTGCGCAACGAACACCTGCCGGGCAACATGGCCGTGCTGGTGCAATCGCCGCGCACCGGTTTGCGCACGCTGGAAGAGGTGCTGGACGCCGGCCCGACGAAGTAAACCGGCCCCATCAGCGTAAGCGCACACCGCGACCGGCATTCCGGTCGCGGTTTTTTGGATGTCGTGGAGATGCCTTGCAAATGCCGCATAGCAGCATTTCCGGTTTGTTCATTGTGCATGCGCAGCATCGGCGTATCTGTTGTGGCAACATTTGCACCGAAAGGACACCAAGCATGGCCTATGCAAGCCAAAGCACTGCACCGCGCCCGACCGGCTTTTTTGCCCGCCTAAATGGGCTGCGCGACGCGTTGAACACCGTGAAGCAACGGCGCGCCGTCTATTCCAGAACCTTGCAGGAATTGCAGGCGCTCTCGAACCGAGAATTGGCTGATCTGGGCATTCACCGCAGCGAGATCCCCCGAATTGCAGCCGAAGCAGCGTTCAAGGGCTGAATGAACCCAACTGGCCTAGCGGGGCAGCCCGGTATAGGTCACGCGCCGCAACACCCACTCGAACGGCCCATGCGCAAAGCGTCGGTGCCAAAAGACCATCGCGGCGATCAGGGATAGCGTGACCAAAACGGCGATCAGGGTTGCCGTCGCTCGATCAACCGCATTCCATATTCCGGCCCCATAGCCGGAAAAGAGCGTGGACAGGATGATCGACTGGCCAAGATAAATGCTTAGGCTGGAGCCGCCTGCCACCAATATCCGTGACATGACAGGCCCCGGCGAGCGTGAAAGCGCTGCGATCACACCCAGATAGCCCAGCGTTGCGACAGGGGCGGCGATCACCGTCAACGCTGCGCCCGCCGTGGCCGGTCCCCATTGCCAGAGCGCAGACCCCATCAGGCCAAGCGTCAGACCGGGCAAAAGGCACAAACGCCGCGCGCGTGCCCAAAGCTGGTGGTCGGCACGGTCGATCATGCCGGACCGCACCGCCGCTAGCCCAAGACAAAACCAGCCGAGGGCAGAGAAACCCTGAACCAGCAGAAATACTGGCAGAGTGAACAAAAATCCGACCGTGCGAAAGGTCACAGCCTCCAGAAACCCGCCCGCGCCCAAGGCATCCCGCTCGATGGTGAAGAACTCTGGCGGCGTGTCGGACGGACCAAGCAGCAGCGGCAGCGCGACCATGGGTTGCAGCACAAGCAACACCGCGCCCAACCGCACAAGCCGCCGAACCGGCCAGTCGCGCAACAAATACAGGATCGACCCTGTCACTGCATAGATCACAAGAATATCGCCCGGAAAGAACAGGCAACCATGCAGCAGGCCCATGGCCAGCAGTCCCAGCATCCGGTTGCGATAAAGCTTGCCGAAGGACAGCCCGCTGCGGGCGGCGGAGCGCATCAAGAAGCCCAGCCCCACCCCGAACATAAAGGAAAACAACCCGTAGGTTTTCAGCAGAGCAACCCCGTTGACCAACCACAGGGTGATGGCATCGGCCGAGCTTCGAGCCAGCGGCTCGACAAATCCATGCAGCACCGAAAACCCAATGAACTGCACATTGACCACGACAATGCCGAACAGCGCGATCAGCCGAAGGTAGTCTGACATCAGGGCGCGCGCGGGTATGGCGACGTGTCCCTTAACGCCCTACCCCTTGCGCCGCGATTTGCGGGCCAGCTTTGCCGTCTTGTGCTTGGCCTTCGCCGCCTTGCGCTTCGGCCCACCGCGCGGCGGACCACCACGGGCCACGGGCAGCGTTTCGCCCTCGACCTCCAGCAATTCCAGCATCA
>CAYNWX010000141.1:0-15499 GCA_964401005.1 uncultured Natronohydrobacter sp. | reverse complement strand
TTAATGCACGCTCACCGGCTCGAAATCATTCTGGCGGGCCATGACGAAAGCCATGGTGCGGTTCGTCACCAGCGCCAGTTGGTCGCCTTCTTCGTGGTGAATGGCATACATTTCATTCACGCCGTGCAACTGCTCGCGGATTTCGTCGGGCAGGTCGGCCACCTTCACGGGGCGAACATAGGCAATTGGCTTGGTGCTGGTCAGGTTCGGGAATTTGGTGTTCATGTTCTTCCCTTTCACTTGCGATCTATACGGATGATCTGGACGGTTTCCTCGGGCTCGTGGCGTTTCAGGTCAATATGCAGTAACCCATCACTTAGCGCCGCTTTCGCCACGTCCACCCCGTCGCCCAAGGCAAACACACGCTGAAACTGGCGCGCGGCAATGCCCCGGTGCAGGAAAACGCGGTCTTCTGACCCCGCGTCGGATTGCTGGCCGCGCACGATCAATTGGCGGCCTTCCAGCGTAATCGACAGGTCATCCTCGCGGAACCCGGCCAGTGCAAGTGTTATGCGAAAACTGTGCTGGCCAGTCACTTCAATGTTGAACGGTGGGTAGCCATCGGCCCCGTTGCGCGCGGTGCGCTCTACCAGCCGTTCCATCTGGTCGAACCCCAGCAAAAGCGGGTGCGACGGGAAGGTGAGTTTGCTCATCTGCCATGTCCTTTCCAGCGTCCCTCTCATCAGGCGACGGTGCGGCGGACCCCTTTGCGGCGGCCCCTTGCCCAACGATATGGGTATGAGCTTAACAATCTGCAAGCATGCCCATCAAAGGCTTTTGTCGCGCCCGCATCCGGGCTAGTCTGTCGAAAAACAAGGCTGGTCCCGCATATGAACGCGCCCCATGAACTGACCCATGAAGAGGTGTTGCGCCTGAAGCTGGAGGTGCTGCGCCAAAAGCACCGCGATCTTGACGAAGCCATTGCAGCCTTGCAAGCGCAGGGGCCGAACACCGCGCTGACCGTGCAGCGGCTGAAAAAGGAAAAGCTGGTGCTGAAGGACCAGATCGCCCGGATCGAGGACGAATTGACCCCCGACATAATCGCCTGAGGGAATTGCACCCGGTCGCGCGCCTAGTATAAGGCGGAAAAGCAAGGGTGCGGGGGTGCGCATGGCACAGGTCAAAGTCGGGATCATCATGGGCAGCCAGTCGGACTGGCCCACCATGCGCGAGGCAGCAACCATTTTGGATGAACTGGGCGTGGCGTATGAGTCGCGCATTGTCTCTGCACACCGCACGCCCGACCGTTTGTGGGAGTATGGGCGCGACGCGGTGGCGCGCGGCTTGCAGGTGATCATCGCAGGCGCGGGCGGAGCGGCACATTTGCCCGGTATGATGGCTTCGAAAACGCGAGTGCCGGTCATTGGCGTGCCGGTGCAGACGCGGGCGCTGTCCGGCGTGGACAGCCTGTATTCGATTGTCCAGATGCCGCGCGGTTACCCGGTGGCGACCATGGCCATTGGCGGCGCGGCCAATGCTGGGTTGATGGCGGCGGGCATTCTGGCGCTGCAAGATGCCGATCTGGCCGCGCGGCTGGATGCTTGGCGCGCGGCTTTGTCCGACTCTATCCCAACGGAGCCGCGCGATGAGTAACGCCCTGCCACAAGGCGCGACGATCGGTATCTTGGGTGGTGGCCAATTGGGTCGGATGTTGTCGGTTGCGGCCAGCCGCTTGGGCTACCGCTGCAATGTCTATGACCCCGGCGCGAACCCGCCAGCGGGCGATGTCTGCGCGCAGGTGACGATGGCGGATTGGGAGGATGTGGCAGCGCTCAACGCCTTCGCGGCCTCGGTCGATGTGATCACCTTCGAGTTCGAGAATATCCCCACCGCCACGCTGGACTTGTTGGAAGCCCTGCGACCCATTCGCCCCAACCGCCGCGCGCTGGCGGTCTCGCAAGACCGACTGACCGAAAAGCAATTCCTGCACGATCTAGGGCTGATGACCGCGCCTTTCGCGCCTGTGGCGGATGCGGGCAGCATGGCAGATGCGATTGCGCAGATCGGTGCGCCAGCCATTCTGAAAACCCGTCGCATGGGCTATGACGGGAAGGGACAAGCGCGGATCATAGACCCGAGCGATGCCGACCGCGCTTTGGCCGAGATGGCCGGGGCCGAGGCGATCCTCGAAGGTTTTGTCAATTTCAGCCACGAAGTGTCGGTCATCGCAGCGCGCAGTCTGGATGGCCGGGTCGCCGCCTATGATCCTGGCGAGAACCTGCACGAAGCGGGCATTTTGCGCCGCACCACTGTGCCCGCGCGGCTGACCGGGTCGCAACGCGCCGATGCGGTGCTGCTGGCGGGGCGCATCCTGAATGCGCTCGATTATGTCGGGGTAATGGGGGTGGAGTTGTTCGTCACCCCGCAAGGTCTGATCGTGAACGAAATCGCCCCCCGTGTGCATAATTCCGGCCATTGGACGCAAAATGGCTGCGCTGTGGACCAGTTCGAGCAACATATCCGCGCAATCACCGGCCTGCCCTTGGGTGACGGGCACCGCTATGCCGATGTGGTCATGGAAAACCTGATCGGGGATGACATGGACCGCGTGCCGGGCTTGTTGGCAGAGCGTGATGTGGCGCTGCACCTATACGGCAAGCCCGAACGCCGCGCCGGGCGAAAGATGGGGCATGCTAACCGGATCGTGGCGCTTGGGTAATTTAGCGGGCGCTGAGCTAGGCGCTTTCCCAAGTTTGGCCTATCCGGCGTTTTCTAATGCGTTCAGAACCTCGCCCAAAAGCGCTTCCAACTCGGCGCGCAACGCGGGGTTTGTGGTCCCCTCGGCCGCACCCAAGCCTTCACCAAGGCTTGCCGCATAGGCCACGCGGTTGGCAATTTGCGTTTCGGCCAGATCGGCGGCCAAAGCGCGCGCTGCCTCGGAAATCTCGGCGCCCAGCTTGGTGCCGGCGCGCGCGCGGTTCAGCACCAGCAGCACGTCGCGGTTTTCGCGGCGCGCTAGGTCCAGAACGCCATCGGTGGCCCAAAGGTCCACATGGCTGGATGCGATCGGCACCACAACAAGGTCAGCCACGCGCAGGGCCGGTCGTAGGTCGCTGTCGGCCTTGGGCGGCGTGTCGATGATGACGAATTCCGCCATGTCGCGCAGCTTGCCAACTTCGTAGCCCACACCCCACGCGGATGCTGTGGAGAACTCCATCCCCTCGGCGCGGCCTGCTTCATGCCGGGTCATGAACCAACGGCCCAAAGACCCTTGTGGGTCGGTATCCAGAAAGGCAACCGAATGCCCCGCCCGCGCCAGCATCACGCCCAGATTGACTGCCAGCGTCGTCTTACCGGACCCGCCTTTTTGCTGCGCGATGGTGATTACCTTGCCCTTGGCCATAGCCCGCTCCTTTTGCTGCGGCGCAGCATAACGGAAGTGTAACATCAATGCACGCGCAATTTCAGGCGCGGTCATCCTTGGGCGAGCCCATCACGACCATGGTGGTCAACGTGTTCAGATAGGGAAACGCGCCCAGATATTCCGTGTGGAAGTGTTTGTAGGCGGGCAAGTCGCGCGCTTCCACCCGCAGCAGGTATTCAACCGTGCCGGTGATGTTGTGGCACTCGCGCACTTGCGGGGCGGCGCGCATCAGGCGCTCGAATTCCGCCTGTGCGGCCTTGGAGTGCTGCGACAGGCCCACGGTTACATAGGCCACGAAACCCGTGCCGGTCTTGGCCGGGTCCACAACCGCGCGATAGCCGGTGATGATGCCGCGCCGTTCCATATCCTGCACCCGTCGCAGGCAGGCCGAGGGCGACAGACCCACGCGGTCCGCCAGTTCCAGATTCGGGGTGCGCCCTTCGCGCTGCAAGATACGCAATAAATGTTGAGATTTATCGTCAAGGTCGCTCATGGATTGTGAAAATAATCCATATAGCGCAAAGAATGCAAGAAATGATCACTTTTCTGGCGCTAGATTGCGCGGAAAAGAGGATTTGCCATGACATTCGAGCTTTTCGTCGCCCTTCTGACCTTCGCCTTCGTCACCGCCGTTACGCCGGGGCCAAATAATGTCATGCTCATGGCGTCGGGCGTGAATTTCGGCTTCCGTCGCACCATTCCGCATATGGTGGGCGTGGCTTTAGGCCATGCTTTCATGGTGTTTCTGGTCGGCATCGGGCTGATGGGGGCGTTTATCGGCTACCCGCCGTTGCAGGTCGCGCTCAAGGTGGTTTCTGTTTTGTATATGCTTTGGCTGGCATGGAAGATCGCAACCGCCGTGCCGCCCTCTGGCACCAAGGTCGAAGGGCGCCCGCTGACTTTTTTGCAAGCGGCTGCGTTCCAATGGGTCAACCCGAAAGCGTGGATCATGTCGCTGGCCGCAGTTGCCATCTATGCGCCCGACCAGCAATTCGTGGCCGTGGCTTGGGTCGCTTTGGGGTTTCTGAGCGTGGGCTGGCTGACAACGGTCATCTGGACGGCGGTCGGTGTCAGCCTGCGCCGTCTGTTGACGCGCCCGAATTGGTTGCGCGCTTTCAACTACACAATGGCGGTGTTGCTTCTCGCGTCGCTTTACCCGGTGGTGAGTCAGGGCTGAAAGGCTTGCGCCGTGCTAGGTGCGCGGCTAGTCTTGCCATCGGTTCTGTATGAACCCACAAAACACACATATCCGTGGGAGGATACCATGACATTCAAGGCAACGGCCCTCGCGGCCGCTATTGCGCTTTTCGCGGCTCCGGTCGCGGCGCAGGAATTGTCCATCGCCACTGGCGGCACCGGGGGCGTCTATTTCCCCTATGGCGGCGGTCTGGCAGAGGTGATCAACACCCATATTGACGGCGCCAGCGCCAGCGCCGAAGTGACCGGCGCCTCGGTGGAAAACGTGGCACTTATCGCGCGCGGTGACAGCGACATTGCCATCGCTTTGGCTGACACCGTCTTTGCCGCCTATACCGGCGCAGGTGCGTTCGAGGGCCGTCAGGTCGGCGAATTGCGCGCTTTGGCGTCGATCTACCCCAACGCGGTGCAGATCGTGACGCTGGCCGATAGCGGCATCAGCACTCTGGACGACCTGCGCGGCAAGCGCGTGTCTGTCGGTGCTCCGGGCTCTGGCACCGAGGTCAGCGCGCAAACGCTGCTGGCCGCGAATGGCATCACCTACGATGATTTCGACGAACAGCGCCTGAACTTCAACGAAACCGCCGATGCCCTGCGCGACGGCGACATTGATGCAGGTTTCTGGAGCGTGGGCCCGCCCACCTCGTCGATCCTGAACTTAGCGACCACGCGCTCGATCACCATGGTGCCCATGTCGAGTGATCAGATCGCCGCCGCCATTGGCGCAGATCCGACCTTTGCACCCTATACCCTGCGCGAGGGGCTATATGAAGGGATGGACATGGCTGTGGCGACCATCTCTACGCCCAATGTGCTGATTGTGCATGCAGATATGGATGACGAGTTGGCATATAACATCACCAAAGCGATGTATGAGAATGTAGCCGATCTCATTGCAATCCACCCGGCCGCAAACGACACGACCATCGACTTCTCGATTGCGTCCACCCCCATTCCCTTCCACCCCGGCGCGCTGCGCTATCTGGAAGAAGTGGGTGCTGCGGTGCAGGATCGTCAACGCCCGTGAGGCCAGAGGTATGGGGGCGGCCCTTGGTGGCCGCCCTATTCCTGTCGCTGGCCGCGCCCGCTTGGGCTGACCCCATGCTTCAAGTGGCGGATCGCGCCGGCCATGTGCTGTCGGAACTGCCTTTTCCGCCCGATGGCGAAATTTGCCTAAGCTGGGCGCATTCGGTGACAGGCGGGGCGGTGGCTGATTGCTTCGGGGCCAAAGATGGCCGGCTGGTCTTGCGCCGCAGCTACTTGCATGACTACGCCGCAGGCTTGGGAGAGGTCGCAGGCCGTGGCCGCGCCCTGCCCGCTGATGGGGGCGGATATTGGATTGTCGGGATTGACGAAGCGCTGCCCGCCGATGGTCTGCCCTTGCGTGTCGGGCCTGCGAGCGTCGGCCACAGGTTGACGAATGGCGCGGCAGAGGTTGACTTGTCGGCACTTGCCGCGAACCAGCGCGTGACCCTGCGCGCCACAGACGGAACGAATGGGATAGCCAGATGACCCAGACAGACCTGCAAGACGTGATCCCGGAATCGATGCGCTCGGCAGACCGGATACAGCCGCGCCCCGTGCTGTGGGCGATCACGTTGACCGGGATCGCGCTGTCGCTGTTCCAGCTTTACACGGCAGGTATCGAACCGCTGGGCCTGTTTTACCAACGCACGGCGCATCTGGGTTTCATCCTTTTCTTGGCGTTCTTGCTGTTCCCGCTGACAGGCCAATCCCGCCCACGCACTTGGTGGGCATGGGTTATAGACGCGGGCTTTCTGGTCGCGTCCTTCCTGAGCGGATTTTACATTATCTGGTATCTGGATGACATCATCGCCCGCGCGGGATGGTGGACGACGACAGACATTTTGGTGGGCGTGATCTGCATTATCGCGGTGCTGGAAGCCAGCCGCCGCGCCGTGGGCCTTGGCCTGACGATCATCGGTATCATGGCCATTTTGTATGCGCTCGCAGGCTCTCGTGGGGCGCTGCCTTGGCTGGGCGACTTGATGCCGGGGATCCTGTCGCATCGCGGGGCCAGCTTAGACCGCCTCGTTGGCCAGCTTTACCTTGGCCAAGAAGGTATTTTCGGCCTGCCCTTGGGCGTGGCCGCGACCTTCGTCTTCATGTTCGTCTTGTTCGGCGCGTTCTTGGAAAAGACAGGCGCGGGCAAGTTCTTTATCGACTTGGCCTTTGCCGCCACGGGCAAAAAACCGGGCGGGCCTGCGAAAGCTGCCGTGATCGCCAGTGCGGGTATGGGGTCGATCTCTGGCTCTGCCATTGCCAATGTGGTCACGACCGGGGCGTTCACCATCCCACTGATGAAGAAACTGGGCTACCGCCCTGCGCAAGCGGGCGGGGTAGAGGCAGCGGCCTCTACCGGCGGGCAAATCACGCCGCCGCTGATGGGCGCGGGCGCGTTCCTGATCTCGGAATATACCCGCATTCCCTATATCGACATCGTGCTGGTCTCTATCTTCCCGGCCATCCTGTATTTGGGCACGGTTTACCTGTTTGTGCATATCGTGGCCATGAAACAGGGGATGCGCGGGCTTGACGCCACGGAACTGCCCGTGGTTCGCACGGTGCTGGCGGCGGGCTGGCAATTTATCGTGCCGCTAATCTTGCTGGTGGTGCTGTTGGTGAACAACATCTCGCCCATGCGGGTGGGGTTCTGGGCGATTATTTCGGTTATTGCCATGGCGGGTCTGCGCGGCGCTTGGACGCTTTACGCGGGCGGGCCAATGACCGGGCCGCGCATCAAGGACTCGGTTATGCGCGGCATCCGCATGATCTTTGAGTCGCTCGAACTGGGCGCGCGCAATGCGGTGGCGGTGTCGATTGCCTGTGCAGTCGCGGGCATTATCGTGGGCGTTGTGGGTCTGACCGGGCTTGGGCTGAAGTTCAGCTCCATGATGATCTCGCTCTCGGGCGGCAATATCGTGATTGCGCTTTTGCTTGTGCTGGTCGCGTCGCTGATACTTGGATTGGGCCTGCCCGTGACAGCCAGCTATATCGTGCTGATCGTTCTGGTCGGCCCGGCGCTGAACACCGAATTCGGCATTCCGCTGCTGATCGCGCATCTGGTGGTGTTCTGGTATTCTCAGGACAGTAACGTTACGCCCCCCGTAGCGCTTGCGGGCTTTGCGGGCGCGGCGATTGCGGGGGCAAAGCCCATGGAAACCAGTATGCAGGCATGGAAATTTGCCAAGGGCCTGTATCTGATCCCGGCCTTCATGGTGTTCAACCCAGAACTGATCCTCGGCGGGCCGGTGCCCTATGTTATCTGGACGGGCTTTAGCGCCACTTTGGGCCTGATCGCCTTTGCCGCCGCGATAGAGGGCTACCTGTTCGCGCCCATGAAAGCGTGGATGCGGCTGGCACTGGTTCCCCCCATCATCGCGCTGTTCTGGCCCAGCTTCGCGGCGGAAGTGGTCGGTGCGGCAGCTATTCTAGGGCTTCTGGGGCTGAACTGGGCGTCAGGGCGTCAGGGTCGGACAGCTCTTGTGCCAGAAACCGCTCGAACGCATCCAGATTGACGGGTTCGAACTGACCAAAAGCCTGCATCCAGACAGAGGCTTCGCGCAGCGCGTCGGGTTCCAGCTTGCACCATTTGACCCGACCGCGCTTTTCTTGGCTGATTAGCCCCGCCCCTGCAAGAATACCCAAATGCTTCGACACTGCGGCCAATGACATCGCAAACGGCTCCGCCACATCGGTCACGGCCATGTCGTCTTCCAGCAGCATGGCCAGAATTGCACGCCGCGTGGGGTCCGCGAGCGCAGTGAAAACCAGGTCAAGCGAAGGGTCAGGGGGCATATGCATAGCGCAATCTTTCGCGGACCCGCAGAAAGGTCAACTGAATGGTTGAATATGCTGCAAGCGCGAAATCGGTGGTGGTGGCGGCCAAGGAGATTCCTGCCCAAATTTTAGTTCAATAGTTTCAAATATTTATGGAAATATGCCCATCGCATTGCTTTCTTGACTCTAAAGCCCCCTCTGCATAGCTTGCGCCCAACTTGTGATCGGAGAGGGCATGACCGACAGCGAAGAGCGCGAGCGCCTCAAGGCACTCGAAACACGCATCTCGCAGGTTCGGGCCAAGCATGACCCAAAACCGGTCGCGCAGGACCATCATTCGATTGCCCAAGTGGGCTGGCGCATGGTGATAGAACTTGTTACCGGCCTTTTGCTTGGGGCTGGCATTGGATACGGGCTGGATTGGCTGTTTGGCACAATTCCGCTGTTTCTGGTGGTGTTTACATTGCTGGGCTTCGCCGCCGGTGTGCAGACCATGCTCCGCTCGGCACGCGAATTGGCCGTGACGACAGATCAATCGACCCCGCCGCAAGCGGGCGCGCAGAAAGAGGACTAGACCTGTGGCAGAAGAAAGTGGCGGCCTTGTCATCAAGCCAATGGATCAGTTTCGGGTCGAAGCGCTGTTTGGGGGTGACATTGCTTGGTATACACCCACCAATGCTACATTGTGGATGGCGCTGACCGTTGTTGCCGCAACGCTGCTGATGGTCGTCGGGGCGCGCGGTCGCGCGATGGTGCCCAGCCGCGCACAATCTGCGGCAGAGATGACCTACGGTTTCATCTACAAGATGGTTGAGGATGTCGCGGGCCACGATGCCGTGCGCTTCTTCCCCTACATCTTCACGCTGTTCATGTTTGTGCTCTTTGCCAACTTGCTGGGCCTGATCCCGTTCGCCTTTACCACCACCTCGCATATCGCGGTCACGGCAGTACTGGCATTTACCGTGTTCTTTGCGGTCACGGCGCTGGGCTTCATCCTGCACGGCACCAAGTTCCTGAAGCTTTTCTGGGTCAGCAGTGCGCCCTTGGCCCTGCGCCCGGTTCTGGCGCTGATCGAGGTGATTTCCTACTTTGTGCGCCCGGTCAGTCATTCCATCCGTCTTGCTGGCGCGATGATGGCAGGGCACGCCGTGGCCAAGGTTTTCGCAGGCTTTGCCGCAGCACTTGGCGCGTTTTTCTTCCTTCCCATTCTGGCAGTCACCGCGCTTTACGCGCTGGAACTGCTTGTGGCCGTTATTCAGGCCTATGTGTTCACCATTCTGACCTGCGTCTATCTGAAAGACGCGCTGCACCCGGCTCACTAAGGGGGCAAGGTCCGAACCCAATCTAGCCAATTCCAACGTAAGGAGAGACGACTATGGAAGGCGATATCGTACAAATGGGCGCTTATATCGGTGCTGGCCTCGCATGCTTGGGCATGGGCGGTGCAGGTATCGGTGTGGGCCACGTCGCTGGTAACTACCTGGCAGGCGCATTGCGTAACCCGTCGGCCGCTGCTGGCCAGACCGCGTTCTTGTTCATTGGCATCGCATTCGCAGAAGCACTGGGGATCTTCTCGTTCCTTGTTGCTCTGCTGCTGATGTTCGCCGTCTAAGATCTTCCCGACGTATCCTTACGGCTGGTGGGGCGTTGCTACGCCTCACCAGTGTTTTTCGGGGTTAGGGGGATGATATGGCAGACACTGCCGCTACGGGGCCGGGCATGCCCCAACTGGATGTAACCACCTTTTCGAACCAGATCTTTTGGCTGGTCGTCGCAATGGTGGTTTTGTATTTCGTCATGTCGCGCGTGGCTTTGCCACGTGTTGCGTCGGTTCTGGCTGATCGCCGTAGCGCGATTACCGCGGACATTGCGGCGGCAGAGGAATACAAGCTGAAAGCGCTGGAAGCCGAAGAAGCCTTCAAAAAGGCCGAAGCGGATGCTCGCGTGGAAGCAAGCCGCATTGTCGAAGCTGCCAAGGCTGAAATGCAAGAAGCGCTAAATGCGCAGATTGCCAAGGCCGATGCAGAGATTGCCGCGAAATCGGCAGAATCGGAAAAACGCATTCGCGAGATCACCGCCAACGCGGTCGAGATGGTGAATGACGTCTCCACCGATGTGACCAAGGACATTCTGGCAGCGTTTGATGTGAAAGCGGATGCGCGCAGCGTGACCGCAGCGGTCAAAGCCCAGCTGAAGGGGGACGCATGATGTTGCGGATCGCAATTCTTGCTACGCTTCTAGCCAGCCCCGCCATTGCGGCTGAGGGCTATCCTTTCTTTTCGCTGTATAATACCGACCTGATCGTTCTGGCCGCGTTCCTTATTTTCAGCGGTGTCCTGATCTACGCGAAAGTGCCCGGCAAGCTGGGCGGTTTCCTTGATAGCCGCGCCGAGACGATCAAGGCCGAGCTGGACGAAGCCCGTCGCCTGCGCGAAGAGGCTTTGGAACTGCACGCGTCCTTTGAGCGCAAGCAAGCCGAAGTCAAAGAACAGGCCGCTCGCATTGTCGAAAAAGCCAAGGCCGACGCGCAGCTTGCTGCCGAACAGACCAAGGCAGAAATTGAAGGCTCTATTGCCCGTCGCTTGAAAGCAGCGGAAGATCAGATCGCTTCTGCCGAAGCGTCGGCCATTCGTCAGGTGCGGGATCGCGCTGCGTCTGTTGCTATCGCGGCGGCCAGCAGCGTAATCGCCAAGAATATTGATGATGCCCGCGCCGATACGCTTGTGGCAGACGCAATCAAGGCTGCTGGCGAGCGTTTGCACTAAGCTATCGCCCGGACCCAAGTTGAAAAAACCCGGCAGCATTGCCGGGTTTTTTTCTTGCTTTGCGCTTACACGCCCTGTTGTGCGTGTTCGAACCGCAGACGGGCAATCGCTTCGTTATGCTCGCTGCGTTTGTGGTCGTTCATAATCCGCTCGACAAAATCCAGATGCGCAATCGCAGCGGCCTTGGCGGCTTTGGGGTCACGCGCCTGAATGGCGCTGTTGATCGCCTTGTGTTGCGCCAGCAGATCGCTCCGGGTGGCGCGCTGGCGGAAGATTATCTGCCGATTGTAAAACACGCCCTTATGCAGCAGGTCAAACATGGCCCGCATCATGTGCAGCATGATAATGTTATGAGAAGCCTCAACGATCGAGAGGTGAAACTCTGCGTCAAGCTGCGCTTCCTCTGTCGGGTCGCGTTTCTGATGCGCGGCTTCCATCCGCGTGAACAACGTGTCGATGACCTGCAAATCGGTATCGGATCCATGACGTGCGGCGCGCTCGGCAGACATCCCCTCCATATCGCGGCGAAAGCTGATATAGTCAAACAGCGCTTCGTCATGTTCGGCAAACAGACGGACCAAGGAATCCGAGAATGCGCTGTCCAGTAACTCGGCCACGAAAACACCCGCACCCGCGCGGCTTTCCAGCAATCCACGGGCCTGCAACTCTGCCAGCGCATCGCGCAGGCTGGGCCGAGAGACGCCAAGGCGCTCTGCCAATTCCCGCTCTGCGGGCAGCCGTTCGCCGGGCCGCAGCACACCGCGCAGCAAAAGCAATTCAATCTGGCGCACGACCGAGTGCGATAATTTCTCGGGCTGGATTCGTTGAAAGGGCATGTTCCTCCTCATCCCCGTGCCCCGGGGTATTGGTAAAAAGATATGACCACCCGCGCGCCCGCGCAACGAAAAAGGGTGGCCCCACCGGCCACCCTGTTACTGCCAAGGTCAGACGCTTCTAAGCGGGCTGCAAAGGCCGGATGAAAATTTCCACCCGGCGGTTCTGTTGGCGGCCTGCCGCCGTGCCATTGTCGGCAACCGGTTGTGACAGCCCGCGCCCCTCGGTGCGCACACGCGCCGGTGCCACGCCATTGTTGAAAAGCACCTGCGCCACGCTGGCCGCGCGCCGTTCGGACAGACCTTGGTTATAGCTGGCGGACCCCACATTGTCGGTATGGCCGACAACGCGAACATCGCTGCGCGGGTAATTCACAAGGTTGTTGGCAATCACGCGCAGATCATTCTGCAAATCGGGCCGGACGGTGGCGCTGTCGGTGGCAAATAGCAGGTCTTGCGGCAGGGTCAGGACCAGCTCTTGCCCGGTATTCTGAACATCGACATTGTCGCCCAACAGGCGGCGCAACTCGGCCGCCTGACGGTCAAGCTGTTGGCCGATCAATGCGCCTGTTGTGCCCCCAATGACAGCACCCGCAAGGGCGCGGCGTCCGCCCCCATCGCCTGTGGCGGCACCCACAACGCCACCCACGGCTGCTCCGGTCAGTGCGCCGACGAGCGTTCGGTTCTGCGGATTATTCGGGTCGGGCGCACAGGCGCAGAGTGCAAAGACACAAACGGCAAGGGACGCGGCAAGTTTCATAAGTATCCTCCTTCGAAGCTATTGCCGGTGTCATACCATCTGTCTGAGACATCGCCTATCTGGCTTGCCGCCCATGCGCGGGGTTTTGCCATCACGCTTGCGTCAAAGGCGCGCCTGCGGCTTCGGTGCGGGCGGCTTCCCAGCCCAGCATAGCGCGCTTGCGCGTCAGCCCCCAATGGTAGCCGCCTAAGGCCCCATTGCCTTGCAAAACGCGGTGGCAGGGGATGACAAAACCCAACGGATTGCGCCCAACGGCGCTGCCCACGGCGCGCGCGGCGCGTTCCGAGCAGACCTGTTTTGCGACCTCTCCATAGCTCGTGACATGGCCTTGTGGCACCTGCAACAATGCTTCCCAAACCTTGATCTGGAAGGGCGTGCCCATCAAGTGCAGCCGAGTGGTACCACGCCCGTCAAACAGATTATCCATGTGCTGCGACACGGCCTGCGCATCAGCCACGTAGCGGGCCTTGGGCCAACGCCGGACCATATCGGCCAAGGTGTCGGGGTCATCCGCTGCATCGGCAAAGGCTAGCCCACACAGGCCGCGCTCGGTTGCCATCGCAAGGGCTGGGCCGAACGGGCTGTCCACCCAGCCGTGCCATATGGTCAACCCGTCGCCACGCTTGGCGTATTCACCCGGCGTCATAGCTTCCCAACGCAGGAACAGGTCATGCAGGCGCGCTTGCCCCGAGAGGCCAAGCTGCAACGCGGTGTCGAAGGTGGAAAAGCGCGCTTCCAGCAAGCGGCGCGCATGGCCCAAGGTCAGGTATTGCTGGTAGCGCTTGGGCGAGACCCCGGCCCAAGCACTGAACACGCGCTGAAAATGCGCGGGGCTTAGCCCCAGTTCCGCCGCCAAGTCTTCCAGACTGCGCGCGGTGCCGCCCGGTGCATCAATCAGCGCAATGGCGCGGGCGATCAGCTTGTAATGATAGCTTTGGTCCATGGCGGCTCCTCATCAAGCCTCGTAGATACAAAGCGCCACAGGTCCAAGCACCCCGAATCTTGCGCATTGCGCCAGATCGGCCTACGGCGCGTCGCCCAACATCGCGCCCGGTGCAAAGCGGTGCCCGTTCAAGAATGCCTCGGCGTCGCTGGCGCGCTTGCCTTCGCGCTGCACGCTGAGAACCTGCACCGCGCCAGTGCCGCAAGCAATGATTAGCCCGTCCAGCACTTCGCCGGGTGCACCTTTACCCGTCACCGCCCGCGCATCCAGCAGCTTCAACCGCCCTATTGGGCTGTCGCTCCACGCGCCGGGAAACGGCGAAAGGGCCTTGATTTGCCGTGCCACCACCTCTGCCGGTTGCGCCCAGTCGATCCGCGCCTCGGCCTTGGCGATCTTGGCCGCATAGGTCACGCCGTCTTCGGGCTGTGGCTGCGGCACAAGCCTGTCCAACTGCGCCAAGGCATTCACGATCAACCGCGCGCCCATGGCGGACAGACGGTCATGCAGGCTGGCGGTCGTGTCGCTATCGGCAATCGCGGTTGTGTCGCGTAACAAGACCGGACCAGTGTCCAGCCCTGCCTCCATTCGCATAATGCAGATTCCGGTTTCCGCATCCCCCGCCATGATCGCGCGGTGAATCGGCGCGGCCCCCCGCCAGCGCGGCAGCAAGCTGGCATGAATGTTCAGGCACCCAAAGCGCGGCGAGTCCAACACTGCTTGTGGCAGGATCAGGCCGTAGGCCACGACCACGGCGATATCGGCATCCAGCGCCGCAAACTCTGCCTGCGCCTGAGCACCTTTCAGGCTGACCGGGTGACGCACTGGCAGGCCCAAAGCCTCTGCCCGCGCTTGCACAGGGCTGGGGCGGTCCTTCTTACCACGTCCGGCGGGGCGTGGCGGCTGGGTATAAACGCAGACCACCTCATGCGCGGCATGGACTGCCTCCAGCGCGGCGACCGAGAATTCCGGCGTTCCCATAAAGACAACCCGCATCGCTTTCCTCTTCATCTTGCCCCAAATACTCCGGGGAGCGCGAGGGGCTGGCCCCTCGCCAGCACCACGGCGGCCATGGGCCTAACGTTGCTTCCCGGCACGCCTCAGCAACATGTCACGCTTCACACGGCTTAAGCGGTCAAAGAACATCCGGCCGTCTAGATGGTCAATCTGGTGTTGCACGCTGGTCGCCCAAAGCCCGACCATCTCGTGCTCTTCCAGCACACCATCTGCATTCAGAAACCGCACCGTCACTGCCCGCGGGCGTTCAATGCGCGCATGAACACCGGGCAGGTTCGGGCTGGCCTCGTCATGCGGACGCATGATCGCGCTGGCGTGTAAGATTTCCGGGTTCGCCATGCGCACGGCCTGTCCGCGCGTCTCGGACGCATCAACTACCGCCAACCGCAAGCTGACCCCGATTTGCGGTGCGGCAAGGCCAACGCCGGGCATCGCCTCCATCATGTCGATCATGTCGTCCCAAAGCGCGCGAATTTCCTCCGTGATCGCGTCCACCGCCACAGCTTTGCGCCGCAGCACCGGGTCGGGCCAAGGCAGGCAGCGCCGGACGGTCACGCTCGCGTCCGCTCGCGTTTGTATTTCACCATCTTGCGGGTAATCATCTGCCGCTTGATCGCGCCCAGATGATCAATGAACAGCTTGCCGTTCAGGTGGTCCAACTCATGCTGTGCACAGGTCGCCCAAAGCCCGTCGAACTCATCTTCATGAGTTTTGCCGTCCAGCCCCATCCAACGCATCGTAACCAGCTTGGGGCGCGTCACCTCGGCATATTGCTCGGGGATAGACAGGCAACCTTCCTCATAGGTGTTCACCTCGTCCGAA
>CAYNWX010000140.1:0-12730 GCA_964401005.1 uncultured Natronohydrobacter sp. | reverse complement strand
CAGCCAATCGCGCAGGCTAGAACGGAAGCCATGCGGGCGGGCTTCCAGCCCCCGCCGTTCCATATGCCGCGAAAGGGTCATGTCGGAAATGACGCCTTTTTGATTGTTTGGAAACAGAAAGCCATTGCGGGCGTGCGGGCGTGCAAGTTCGATAATGCGCTGGGCTTCGGTCGAAAGCGGCACGCGGAAAGCTTCGGTCGCACCCTTGCGACCCTTCATGCTTTCGGCTGGCACGGTCCACACGTTGCCTTCCATCTGGTCAAGCCGGATATGGCGCAGCGGGCTAGAGCGCACCCCCGTTAAAATCAGCAGCCGCAAAGCCAAATGCGTTGGGGTCAGTTCTTCAAGGCTGGCATAAAAGCTTGGCACATCGGCCCAAGCCATCGCCGGGATATTCTTTGCCACATGCCGCGATTTCCCCAGCAGCGCCTTTGCCTTTTCGGTCGCTTGCAAATCCACATCAAGGCCCAGCGCCGCCGCATGTTTCAGCACGATTGAAAGCCGGTTCAACGCTTTGCGCGCCGTATCGGCCTTTGTGTGCCAAAGCGGGGCCAGCGTGTCGCGTATGTCGCGTTGGTCAAGGTCAGTTACCGGCACTTTGCCCAGCTTGGGCAGAACGTGAATTGTAAGAGGCGAAAGCCACCGTCCCGCCGTGCCATCACCTTTCAGTTCGGCTTTGCGGGCTTCGAAAGCATCAGCGGTCAGCACCGCCAGCGATATATCTTCGCGCCGCGCCGCCCGTTCTTCGGCTTGGCGTTCCTTCACGGGGTCACGGCCAGCCGCCGCGACGTCGCGCCAGCGTGAAGCTTGCTTGCGGGCTTCGGCCAGCCCGAGCGCCGGATAGCCGCCCAGCCCCATTTCCCGCCGCCGCCCGTGCACGGTCACGCGCAGCACCCATTGCGCCCCACCATCATCGCGCACCACCAGCCAAAGCCCGGCCCCGTCGCAATGCTTGCCCACAGGGGGCGATTTCAGAAAACCCGCCGAAAGCCTGTTTTTCGCCCGCATTCTGTATCCCCCTAAATATCCACCTTAGCTTGCTGGATAAGGTCGGACAGGTCAAGACAGTTTAGGGCAGTATTCACCATATAAAAAAGGTGGATAGCGGCAAAGATGGACAATTAAAAACAAGCAAATACAAGGAGTTGGTGCCGCCCCCGGGCACCACTAAATTCGATCTGAAAAGCTGTTCGTTCGCGGTTCCTAAGGTCCTTTTGAACGATCAATGCAGAACTCGCAAGAAAGGTGCTCGGTCGGACGCCACCAAGTTCGCCTTATGGCAACGCAAGAAATCTGGGGCAGGCCCTTTTGCGGCTCTGTCGCACCTGCCAATCGTGTGGCCGTCCTCGGCACAAGGATCCTGCTGGTTGGCCGATGGCATGGAAACGTGCATCAAAGACACCAACCTCCTAGCGTCTTTGTCTTGAGATGCCTTGGCCTTCTCGGCAACTCACCGGGACAGGAGATGTGCGATGCCATTCTAGAAATACGTCTGTCAATATCGAACGTTTCACACTCTAACGTTTGGTGAGTGACGTAAACTTCCGGCGATTGACAGGGTATGGTTGTGCATTTCATCTGCGGCTTGGCTATGCGATATCCACATCTTACACCTTGACGGGCCACTGGGGCGTGGCAAAATGCGCGCGTACGTCGTAATCGCTCCGGTTGCACGAGGTCGTGACTTGCAAAACTTAGCCTCGCTGGGGCATTGCTTGGCAAAGACATGAAAGGACATCGCATGACGACGAAATTGTCGCGCCGTGCGCTATTGGCTTCGGGCGGTTTAGCCTTTGGAGCATTGGCTGCACCATCCATCCTGAAAGCGCAGGCTGCGCCCGATTTTGAGGGTGAGCAGAATATTCAGACCGCGCCCCGCAACGTGATGGGGTTCCGCAACCACCACTGGAAAGACCATTTCCAATCGCTGCGGAAGGGTGCCATCTTGTGCGACACCTATTCGCGCGCGCTGCATTACTGGTCCGAGGACCAACGCACCTATTTGGTGCATCCATGCTCGGTGCCCATGTCTGAAGAATTCACCCGCCGTGGCTATAGCGAGATCACGCTGAAGCGGTTTGAGCCGACCTGGATTCCCACGCCCTCTATGCGCGAGCGTGATCCATCTTTGCCCGTGCAGGTGAACGGTGGCGATCCGCGCAATCCTCTGGGGTCGCGCGCCATGAACCTAAGCTGGCAGTATTACCGTATCCACGGTATCGACAACCCGGCCAAGATCGGTCGTCGTGCATCGAATGGGTGTTTTGGTTTGCTCAATGAGCACGCGGAAAACTTGTTTGAACTTGTGCAAATTGGCACACAGGTGCGCGTCGTTTAACGCGGACCTGTGTGAATGCAAAAAGCCCCGGACGCAAAGCGCCGGGGCTTTTTCATGCGCTCACCCCACCGCCCGCACCAACCGTGCGCGGGCCTCTGGCAGCGGTTTGTCTTGCGCGCGGGCCAGCCAATCGGTCAGGAAATGGCCACTGAGTGCCAGCGCATCGCGCAAGCCATCAGCGTCGAGCGCGCCATCCGGGCGCAAACCTTGGGGCAAGGGCAAAAGCCGTGCGGCATAGTCGCCCGCGCCCTCGGCCGTGACAGCGCGGCCCGTACGGGGACTGACATAGGCCAAGCCTTCGGTTGTGCCGGTGACCGCGCATTGCCCAAGGTCCAGCCCGTAGCCAGTTTCTTCCAGCAGCGTCAGTTCCCACAGCGCGTAATCGTGCAGCCATCCCGGCTGGCCAAGGCGGTCCAACAGCGCCAGCGTATGGCGGTAAAGTTCCGGGCAGGGTTGGCGCTCGGGCAATGCGTAGCGGGTGAGCGCGCAGACCGCGCCCAAGCCCAGAAGCGCCAAACGGTCCGCCAGCAACGCGCCCGCGCGCCCTCGCAGGGGTTCGACCGTGAATGCGCCCAAATGGCTGTCAAGCCGCGCGCGCCATGTGACATCCAACTGAGCGCCCGCTTGCAAAAGCGGTGCCATCTTGCGCGACGCCCCGCCGCGCAGAGCGCCCGCATAGCGCCCATGCAGCCCGCTGAACACGTCAATCAGCGCGGTGCCTTCGCCCAAGGGGCGGGTTGCCAGGAGGATTGCTTCGTCACGCCATTCCATGCCTCAAGCACTGGCGCAATCGCGTGCACCGGGCAAGAGCTATCGGGCCAGATAGGCCGCGCAGCCTGTCAGAGCGGCGAAATCATCCTCGACCAGCGCGACCGGAAATTGTGCCACAAGGTCGCTGAAACGGCCCATATCGGTAAAAGCATTGTCATAGCCAAACCGTGCCATGAAGGGCGTAAAGGCCCGCGCTACGCCGCCAATATAGTAAATGCCGCCAAATGGCAGGGTGATGAGCGCCAGATCGGCGGTCACTTGCGCCAAAAGCCGGACGTAGTGGCGGCCCGTGCGGGTGGCGAGTGCGTCGCCATCGGCCATGGCGGCCATGATCGCGCCGGCATCGCGGGCGGGCGCGCCCCCGGCCTGTTCGGCGTGATAGGCATAAAGCCGTTCTAGGCCCGACCCCGCCAACACATCCTCGACCGAGGCAAAGCCGCGCCGCGCCACAAGCCAGCGCGCAAGGTTCTGATCTTCCTCGGTTTGTTGCGGCAGGTGGATATGGCCTGCCTCTGCTGGGGGCACGATATGGCCAGCGCCTGCCGGGTAGACGGGGGCGGCATTCACGCCAGTGCCAAGCCCGATGACCAGCCGCGCGCCGGGTTCGGTCTGACCTTCGCGGATTATGCGCAGATGTTCGGGCGGCAGATGCGGCAGGGCATGGCCCTGAGCTTGCAGGTCGTTGAGCAGCGACACTTGCCGAATACCCGTCATGCGCGCCAGATCGCCTGCCTGCATGGCCCAGCCCAGATTGGTCATGGCGCCAGAATTGCCCCGCACCGGCCCCGCCAAGGCGATGGCCGCGCGCGCAGGCAGGCTGCGATGTTTGGATAGGTATTCGGCCAACACAGTTTCCAGCCCTGAATGCTCTGCATTGCGGAAGCGCTCTGTCGTGCCGGCAATGATGGTCGTGTCCCGCGCCAGCGCCACGCGCGTATTGGTGCCACCGACATCGGCCACCAGAACCGGTGCGTTCTTGTCTGACATGTTCTACCCTCGGGCTTCGGGCCTGCGCGTTATGCGCGCGCCAGTGCCAACTTCAGTGCCTGATAAGACGCTTTCGGGCGGCGTTGCAAGCTTTCGAAATCGACATGGACCAGACCGAAGCGCTTTTCATAGCCCAAGGACCATTCGTAATTGTCCAGAAGCGACCAGATGATATAGCCCTTTAGGTTCGCACCCTCGGCCATTGCGTCGCGCGCGGCGTCGAGATGCGCGTTCAAATAGGCAATGCGCGCAGCGTCGGGCTTATCTGGGGTGTCCGGGTTCGCCATGCCGTTTTCTGTAACGTATAGGGGCAGATTCCCGGCATATTCACCCAAGAAATGTAGAAAATGTGCAAGTCCCTCCGGACAGATTTCCCACCCCATTTGGGTTTTGGGCAAGTCGCCCACATGTTCGGACAGGTGCGGCCAAGCCGCCGCCGGGTCTGCCGCGATGCGTTTACAAGTGTAGTAATTCAGCCCCAGCCAGTCGAGCGGCTGGCGGATCGTCGCCATATCGTCCTGCCAGCCATCGGGCATATGCGGGGCCAAGCCTTCCAGCACATCGGCTGGGTATTCGCCCTTGAGCATGCCGCCGACAAACCAGCGATTGTAAATGCCGTCATAAAGCTGCGCCGCCTCGCGATCTGCTGCGCTGTCGGTCAAGGGCAGGGCGTATTCGAAATTGCACACGGCCCCCAGATTGCCCATGCCAAGCCCGCGCATGACCTGAATGGCGCGTCCATGCGCGAGGCCAATATGGTGCATTGCACGGGCTGCTGCGCGAATGTCGCGTAGCCCCGGCGCGTGAGCACCGATGAAATGCGACAACCACCCCACGCACCACGGCTCGTTTATAGGGGCGGCAGACCAAATGCGGTCACCGATGCGGCGGCACAATATGTCGGTATACTCTGCGAACCAATCCGCCACATCGCGGTTGCGCCAGCCGCCCAGATCGGCCAAGGCCGAGGGCAATTCCCAATGGTAGAGTGTCAGCGCGGGCTTGATGCCGCGTTCCAGCATTCCGTCGACCAGCCGGTCGTAATAGTCCAGTCCTTCGGCATTTACTGCGCCACGCCCCTCGGGCAATACCCGCGCCCAAGAAGCCGAGAAGCGGTAGATGTCGAAGCCAGCCTGTGCGATCAGCTCCAGATCCTGCTCCCACATGTGGTAATGATCGCAAGCGCGGCCCCCATGCTCTGCGCGCACCACATTGCCGGGGGTGGCGGCAAAATCGTCCCAATGGGTGCGGCCTGCGCCGCCAAAACCATGCCCCTCTATCTGGTAGGCAGAGGTGGCGACCCCGAACAGGAAATCGTCTGGGAAATCGGCGCGCCTATGGGTGAAGTCAGTCATGTGCGGTTGCGTCCTGTGCTGTCACCCAGAACAAGCTGGGTTTCCATAAGGTGAGTCAGAGGGGGGTGATCCGGGTTGCCAACCAGTGTCAGCAGCATTTCGGCAGCTTTGCGCCCGGCTGCGCGCACCGATGAACAGGTGGCGGTAAATTGAGGTACATCCAACCCGTTCGGCATATAGGACAGGTCGTCATCATGCGCGATGACCGACACATCCCGGCCCAGCTTCAGCCCGGCATCCGTCAGGGCGCGGCGCAGGCCGTAAGCCACGATCATGGACGAGGCAAGAAAGGCAGTGGGCGGCTGGGGCAGGGCCAAAAGCTCGCGCCCGGCCTTGTGGCCGTAAGGTTCCGTCATTTCGGAGCTGCGCATCAGCATCGCGTCGGGGGCGATCCCGGCCGCTTGCAGCGCATCCAGATATCCGGTGCGGCGGCGCATGGCGAAATCCATGGATTCCAGACCATTGACCAGCGCAATTCGGGTATGACCAAGGTCCAGCAGGAATTCGGTCGCGCGGCAGAAAGACCGGCGGTTGTTGATATCCAGCCATGAATAGGGCGTGGTCACGCCAGAGCTGCGCCCATGCACCATGAAGGGAATGCCAAGGTCTTTTAGCAATGCGATGCGGCTGTCTTGCAAAATCGGGCCATGCACCATCAGCCCATCGACAGAGCCGCGCGCGACCAGATTGCGGTAGGTCGCTTCCTCATCCGCATCGGGCACCACGCTAAGCACCATGTCATAGCCTGCGCGCGAATAGCTTTCGCCCGCGCCGGCGATGAAATCGGCGAAAATCGGGTTCACGATCTCATGGCTGGTCGAGATCGGGATGACATGGCCGATCGCGCGCGATTGCCCGGTGGCCAAGCTTTTGGCGCGCATATTGGGGTGGTAATTCGCAGCGCGCGCGGCCTCTAGCACGCGCTGGCGGGTTTGGGCGTTCACTTCCGGATACCCATTCAAAGCGCGGCTGACCGTTGTCGGGGACAGCGCGAGCATCGTGGCCAATTCCTTGAGGGTGACGCCCATGATTTGTTCAAACCGCATTGGATAGCGCGAAACAGGCTAACCAGAAACATTCCCAGTTGAAAAGCCAAATCTGAAATTTCGGAAATGCTGCGCCTGCGAAATGCTCAAGAAAACAAGGGTTTTTTCTAAAAAAGACAATTGACAGCGCAAACATGATGAGTAAGGGTTTCTGCATCCAAAGCGGTTTGAAAATCCGATTCCAAACTGCTGGGATGCTGATCAGCACGTGACTAAAAATTGTGCACACCACAACGTCAACCTTGGGAGGATGACAATGAAATCCAGACTTTACGCAGGCGTCGCGGCGGTTGCGCTGATGGCATCTGGCGCCACCGCGCAAGACCTGCTGTTCGCGCCGGGCGAGGGCGCTTTCACTTGGGATAGCTTCAATGCTTTCGCGGACGCTTCCGATTTCGCCGGGCAAACCGTGACCATCACCGGTCCATGGACCGGCAACGAAGCAGAAAAGGTCAACCGCATTTTCGATTATTTCGAAGCCGCGACTGGGGCCACCGTGAACTACTCTGGCTCTGACAGCTTCGAGCAGGACATTGTCATCTCGACCCAAGCGGGTTCTGCCCCGAACTTGGCCGTGTTCCCGCAGCCCGGTCTGGCCGCCGACATGGCCGCCCAAGGTTTCCTGACGCCGCTGCCCGAAGGCACCGCCGAATTCGTGGCGGAAAACTATGCCGCAGGCCAAAGCTGGGTTGATCTGGGCACTTATGCAGACCCTGATGGCAATGATCAGCTTTATGGGCTGTTCTATCGCGTCGACCTGAAATCTTTGGTCTGGTATTCGCCTGACGCTTTTGACGAAATGGGCTATGACATTCCGCAAAGCATGGAAGAGCTGAAGGCGCTGACCCAGCAGATCGTCGATGATGGCGGCACGCCCTGGTGCATTGGTCTGGGGTCTGGGGCCGCGACTGGCTGGCCCGCAACCGACTGGGTGGAAGACATGATGCTGCGCACCCAGCCGCCCCAAGTTTATGACGCGTGGGTCAGCAACGAAATGCCGTTCAACGATCCCGTTGTGATTGCTGCAATCGAAAAATTCGGCTCTTTCGCCCTCAATGATGCCTTTGTGCAGGGCGGCGCGCAGGCCGTGGCGACGACTGACTTCCGCGACAGCCCGGCTGGCCTATTCTCTATCCCGCCTGCCTGCTACATGCACCGTCAGGCATCGTTCATCCCGGCCTTCTTCCCCGAAGGCACCGCGGTGGGCGAGGATGTGGATTTCTTCTACTTCCCAGCCTATGCCGAAGCCGATCTGGGCCGCCCGGTTCTGGGCGCAGGCACGCTGTTTGCGATCACCGACCCGTCGGACGCAACCACCGCGATGCTGGAATTCCTGAAACTGCCCATCGCTCATGAACTGTGGATGGCACAGGGCGGGTTCTTGACCGCGCATGGTGGCGTGAATCTGGAAACCTACGCGACCGATTCCGAGCGCGCGCAGGGTGAGATTTTGGCGAATGCCACCACCTTCCGCTTCGATGCATCGGACCTGATGCCGGGTGAAATTGGCGCGGGTGTGTTCTGGACCGGCATGGTCGATTATGTGACCGGCGCCGACGCAACCGCCGTGGCCACCAGCATTCAGGAACGCTGGGACACCATCAAGTAAGGCACCGCATGTGCCATGACCCTCGCCGCGCTGTCGCGGCGGGGGCTTTCTTCAACGCTCTGGCCACGGGTCAGGGACGCCCCGGAACAGAACGCGGCCGCAGATGCGGCGCAGGAAGGGAGCACGGCCATGTCACCCGTTTTGCAAGGCATAATGACCATCATCATCGGGGTAGGTGGCTGCGTGGGGTATTTCTACGCGTCGAACCTGATTTTGGATAAGGTGATCTTCCCGGCCAAAGGGCCGATGGCGGGCCGGAACATCAACCGTGCCAACAAGGTGCGCCCGTGGCTATTCCTGTTCCCGGCTATGTTTGCTTTGGGCCTGTATCTGGTCTACCCGGTGGTCGGGTCGTTCTACCGCTCGCTGTTCAACCGCGCGGGGACTGAATTCATCGGGTTTGGCAATTACGCCAACCTTTTCGCCGAAGAGACATTCCGCACGGCCGTTTTGAACAATCTGCTCTGGGTGCTAGTCGTGCCCGCGATGGCGACCTTTCTGGGTTTGCTTGTCGCGCAGCTCACCGACCGGCTGGCTTGGGGCAATTTCGCCAAATCACTGATCTTCATGCCAATGGCGATCTCCTTCGTGGGCGCGTCGTTGATCTGGAAATTCGTCTATTCGGCCAATCCAGATATCGGGATCATCAATTCCATCCGCACCACGATGGGGATGGATGCGCTGGACCCGTTGCAAGTGCCGTTCTGGAACAATTTCTTCCTGATGCTGATCCTTGTCTGGATTCAGACGGGCTTTGCCATGGTCATCCTGTCGGCGGCGTTGCGCGGTATCCCCGAAGAAACGATTGAAGCCGCGATCATTGACGGGGCGAACCCGTTTCAGGTGTTCTTCCAGATAAAGGTGCCGCAGATCATGGGAACCATCGTTGTGGTCTGGACGACCATCACCATCCTTGTCCTGAAGGTGTTCGACATTGTCTACACCATGACCGGCGGCAATTTCGATACGCAGATCCTGCCCAGCTACATGATGACGTTCATGTTCCGCGACGATGGGCGCGCGACCGCCGTGGCTTTCGTGATCATGGTTCTGGTTCTACCGGTGATGATCTGGAACATCGCCCAAGCACGCAAGGAAATGCGCTAAGCGGCGCGAGGGAGGGTTACGCCATGGATAATATTGCAGGCCAGAACCAAGGCGGGAAGATCGCGGTCAATATCACCGTCATCATCCTTGTGCTGCTTTGGCTATTGCCGACCATCGGGCTGTTCGTGTCCTCGTTCCGCGAGCGTGACCAGATCTCGGCCTCTGGTTGGTGGCTGGCCCCTTTCGCAGTGGATTTGAATTTCGGCACCCGCGTTGCCGCCGATGGTGCGCGCCAGGAGGGTGATTTGTTTGTCCTTGAAGGCAATGTCTTTTACGACCCGGAAGTGGCATCATCTTTCGCGGATGGGGCTGGCACCCTGTCGGCTTTCGGCACGCGGGCCGTGGCACCTACAGAGTTCAGCCCCGGCACAGCAACCGAATTGCGCCGGGGTGGCACGCTGACAGTGCAGGCAGACGGCAGTTTCCGGCTGGAAAGCGCCGAACCGATAGACCGAGGGCCGACGATCTACTTCTCGGCCCGAACGCCGCCAAGCTTTACGCTGTTGAACTATGACACGGTTCTGAACGCCAATGGCATGGACCGCGCCTTTATCAACACGCTGACAGTCACGATCCCGGCGACGATCATCCCAATCCTGATCGCGGCTTTCGCGGCTTACGCGCTGGCATGGATGGATTTTCCGGGCCGCGGCGTGCTGATTGCTGCCGTGGTGGGGCTGTTGGTGGTGCCGCTGCAATTGGCGCTCGTGCCTTTGCTGAAATTGCACACCGACATAGGCATCGGCCAAAGTTTCTTGGGGATATGGCTGGCGCATACTGGCTTTGGTTTGCCCTTGGCAGTTTACCTGTTGCGAAACTACATGGTCGGCCTGCCGACCGATATTATCGAGGGCGCCAAGGTCGATGGCGCGACCGATTTCCAGATTTTCACCAAGATCATCCTGCCGCTCAGTTTCCCGGCACTTGCCTCTTTCGCGATCTTTCAGTTCCTCTGGACATGGAATGACCTGCTTGTGGCCAAGGTTTTCTTGCCATCCGGCGCGGAATCTCAGGTCATGACAGTGAAGATCGCCGACGACCTGCTGGGGTCGCGGGGGGGAGATTGGGGCATTCTGGCCACGGCGGCCTTTGTCTCGATTGCGGTGCCGCTGATCGTCTTCTTCACAATGCAACGCTATCTTGTGCGCGGCCTGTTGGCCGGCTCGGTCAAGTAAGGAATATAACGTGAGTGCTTCTGCTATGTTGCAGCCCGATCAAGGGCTGGAACTAACCCAAGATTGGTGGCGCGGCGCGGTGATCTACCAGATCTACCCCCGCAGCTTCCAGGACAGCAATGGCGACGGCATCGGCGACCTGCGCGGTATCGTGCAGCGTCTGCCCTATATCGCCAGCCTTGGCGTCGATGCGATCTGGATCAGCCCCTTCTTCACCTCTCCGATGAAGGATTTCGGCTATGACGTATCGGATTATTGCGACGTGGACCCGATGTTCGGTACGCTGGCGGATTTCGACGCAATCATCGCCACGGCACATGGGCTGGGCATAAAGGTTCTGATCGACCTTGTGCTGTCGCACTCGTCCGACCAGCACCCGTGGTTCAAGGAAAGCCGCTCGTCGCGCGAGAATGCGCGCGCGAATTGGTATGTCTGGGCCGACCCGAAGCCCGATGGCAACCCGCCCAATAACTGGCTGTCCATTTTCGGCGGCTCGGCCTGGGCGTGGGATGCGACTCGTTGTCAGTATTATTTGCACAATTTCCTGACGTCGCAGCCCGACCTGAATTTCCACGAACCCGCCGTGCAGCAGGAATTGCTGGAAGTGTCGCGCTTCTGGCTGGAACGCGGGGTCGATGGCTTCCGTCTGGACACGATCAACTTCTATGTTCACGACTATCATCTGCGTGACAACCCGCCGCTTGCGCCTGAGCGGCGCAATGCAAGCATTGCGCCTGCGGTGAACCCGTATAATCACCAAGAACACGTTTACGACAAGAACCAGCCCGAAAACTTGGAATTCCTGCGCCGCTTCCGCGCGTTGCTGGACACCTATGGCGCCGCCGCCGTGGGCGAGGTGGGCGATGCGCAAAAGGGCCTAGAGATTTTAGGCGAGTACACATCCGGTAACGACAAGGTGCAGATGTGCTACGCGTTCGAGTTTTTGGCCGCCGACCAGCCCTCTGCCGCGCGTATTGCCGCCGTGCTGCGCCATCTGGATTATGTCGCGCCCGAGGGCTGGGCCTGCTGGGCGTTCTCCAACCATGACGTGATGCGCCATATCTCCCGCTGGGACATGTCGCCCGCCGCCGTGCGCGCCTATGCCACACTTATGATGTGTATGCGCGGGTCGGTGTGCCTTTATCAGGGCGAAGAGCTTGGCCTGCCCGAGGCGGAGCTGGTGTTCGAAGACCTGCGCGACCCGTATGGAATTCAGTTCTGGCCCGAATACAAGGGCCGTGACGGGTGCCGCACGCCGATGGTCTGGGAAAAAACTACGTTGAATGCTGGCTTTTCGACCGATGTGCCTTGGCTGCCTGTGGCACGCGAACATATCGGCTTGGCGGTCGATGCGCAGGAACGCGCGCCCGATGCGCTGCTGCACCATTACCGCCGCGCCATTGAATTGCGCCACATGCACCGGGCCTTGTCGCGCGGAGAGATGCGCGATCTGCACGTCTCGGGCGACACGCTGTCTTTCATCCGCGAGGAGGCGGGTGAGGTCATGTTCTGCGCCTTCAACCTGAGCCATGAGCCGACCACGCTTTACCTGCCCGAAGGCACTTGGGTGACTGTCGGGCAAGATTTGAATAGCTCTGGCGCGGGCGAGGACGGCTTGGTGCATCTGGGACCGTGGCAGCCTTGCGTGGTCCTGAAACGATAAAACGAGGGGGGAGGAACCCATGGCCGATCTGAAACTGACCGATGTCGAGAAAGCCTATGGCGAGGTCAAGGTGCTGTCGGATGTCAATCTGGACATCAAACAGGGCGAGTTGATCGTGTTTGTCGGCCCCTCGGGCTGCGGCAAGTCCACGCTGTTGCGCATGATCGCGGGGCTGGAAAAGATCACGGGCGGTACGCTGGAAATAGACGGTTTGGTCGTCAATGACATTCCGCCTGCGCAGCGCGGCATTGCCATGGTGTTCCAATCCTATGCGCTTTATCCGCATATGACGGTGCGCGACAACATGGCTTTCGCGCTGAAGATCGCCAAGAAGTCGAAGGCAGAGATTGACGCAGCCGTAACCAAAGCCGCCAACATCCTGCAACTGGGGCCGTATCTGGACCGTCTGCCCAAGGCCCTGTCGGGTGGGCAGCGGCAGCGCGTGGCGATCGGGCGGTCTATCGTGCGCGACCCGAAAGTGTATCTGTTCGACGAGCCGCTTTCGAACCTTGATGCCGCCTTGCGCGTGGCCACCCGTATCGAGATTGCGAAGCTGAAGGAATCGATGCCGGAATCTACCATGGTCTACGTCACCCATGACCAGGTCGAAGCCATGACCTTGGCGACCCGGATCGTCGTTTTGGCGGGCGGCGGCATTGCGCAGGTCGGCACCCCACTG
>CAYNWX010000139.1:0-18189 GCA_964401005.1 uncultured Natronohydrobacter sp. | reverse complement strand
GCCGGTGATGAACCGACCCGCCGTTTCCTGCGCGCACCGGGCAATGACCCGCGCCTGTTCCGGTCCGAAATGCCGAATGCAGGTAATACAGCCGCGCAGGGTTACACCCAACTGCGCCTCTGCCGTTTGCGCCGCAGCTTCAATTGCCGCCAGATAATCACGCCACGCTACCAGATCGCCCCCGCCACAGAAATCGGGCGACAGGAACGCTTCGGAATAGATCACGCCATGCGCGGCGGATTGCTCCAGCACGGCAAGCGTCAGGTCGTGGAAGTCTTGCGGATTGGTCAGCACCGTGCACGCCGCTTCATAGACGCGCAGGAAATCGACGAAGCCGGTGTATTTATAAGCACCGCATTCATCGAAAATGCCCGACAGGTCGACTTTCTTGCGCTGCGCTTGCGCGCGGATGAAAGCGGGCGGCGCGGCCCCTTCCAGATGCAGATGCAATTCCAGTTTCGGGATCGCGGCAAAATCGCGGTTCATATCAGAAAACTCCGTCCCGGCCCTAGGGAAGGCACGCCAAGGTGATGGGCGACAGATGCCGCGACATCGACAAAACCGCAATGCCCGATTTCCCCTGTGCCACGCCCTGCCACCAACACGGGAACCCGTTCGCGCGTATGGTCAGAGCCGGGCGCGGTCGGGTCATTGCCATGGTCAGCAGTGAAGACCACCATGTCACCGGGGCGCAGGCGGTCCAGCATATGCCCAGCCACCGCATCGAACTGCTCCAAAGCGCGCGCATAGCCCGCCACATCGCGCGGATGACCATAGAGGCTGTCGAACTCGACCAAATTGCAGAAGGTGAGCGAGCCGTCCTCAGCGCTGTCCACCAGCCGCAGCAGGTGGTCGCACAGGGCCGCGTCATCCTTGCCCTTGTGGCTATGGGTAAGCCCGCGCCCGGAAAAGATGTCGGAAATCTTGCCAACACCATGCACAATGCGCCCCGCATTTTGCACCCAATCGCAAAGCGTCGGCGCAGGTGGGGCTATGGCATAATCGCGTCGGTTATGGGTGCGGGTGAAATTGCCCGCGCTACCGATAAAAGGCCGCGCGATCACACGGCCCACGCGCATGGCATGCAGATGGGGCGCGAGGGCGGCGCATAGCGTGTGCAGGCGGTCCAGCCCGAACGCCTCTTCATGCGCGGCAATCTGGAACACGCTGTCGGCAGAAGTGTAGCAGATCGGCCAACCGCTGCGGATATGTTCGGCCCCAAGCTGGTCTATGATAGCAAGCCCACCCGCGTGGCAATTACCCAAAATGCCCTCGGTCCTGGCCAATTCGCAGACTTTAGTGGTAAGATCAGGCGGAAACGCAGGCACTTTACGCGGAAAATACGTCCAGTCCCACGGCACCGGCACACCGGCCAATTCCCAATGGCCAGAGGGCGTGTCTTTTCCGCGCGATATTTCCGTGGCGGCCCCCCAAAGGCCAGTGGGCGGCGCGCAAAGCCCCGGCGCTTCCAGCCCAGAGGCCAGCTTGATTGCCGCGCCCAAGCCCAGCCCGTCCAGCACCGGCAGGTGCAACGGCCCTGCGCGGCCCTGATCCGCGCGCCCCGCGGCACAGGCTTGCGCGATATGGCCCAATGTGTTCGCGCCCGTATCGCCAAAAGCAGCGGCATCGGGTGCGCCGCCACAACCGACCGAGTCGAGCACGACCAGAAAGGCGCGCGGCATCAATCACGCTCCATATGGTCCGCGCCAAACGCTCCGGGCAGAAGGGCGGCGACATTGGTCTCCAGCCGCGCGCCGTTCAGCGACAACAGCGTAACCGGCACATCGCCATCCGCAAATTCCGCGATCTTCTGGCGGCAGCCGCCGCAGGGCGGCACCGGCGTGGGGCTATCGGCAATGACCACGATTTCCATGATCCGCTGCGCGCCGCCCGCAATCATGGCGGCAATCGCACCCGCTTCGGCACAGGTGCCTTCGGGATAGGCCACGTTTTCCACGTTGCAGCCAACGAAAACCGCCCCCGTCTCTGACCGCAAAGCCGACCCCACCTTGAAGTTGGAATACGGCGCATAGGCTCTTTCGCGCACATCGCGCGCAGCATCTTCCAGTGACATGGCTTTCCCCTGTGCTTTGGGCAACTTTGCGCCGCCGCGCAGCCCGATGCAAGATGCCTGCCCAAAACAGCTTTAGCGCTACCGCCCCTTGCAGCGAACCGACAATAGTTTAAGGGTGAATTACTTTTCGGCAGGAGGGATAGATGACCGAGCAGACCCACGACGACAACCGCCATCCGGCGCTGCTCTATCATGAATATCCGCGCCCCGGTAAGCTGGAAATCCGCGCTACCAAGCCGTTGGCGAACGGCTATGACCTGTCGCGCGCCTATTCGCCGGGCGTGGCCGAAGCCTGTCTGGAGATCAAGTCAGACCCGGAAAATGCGGCTCGCTACACCACACGGGGCAACCTTGTGGCCGTAGTGACCAATGGCACCGCTGTTCTGGGCTTGGGCAATATCGGGGCGCTGGCCTCGAAACCGGTGATGGAAGGCAAGGCGGTTCTATTCAAGAAATTCGCCAATATCGACTGTTTCGACATTGAACTGAACGAACCCGACCCGGTGAAGCTGGCCGAGATCGTCTGCGCGCTGGAACCCACTTTCGGCGCGATCAACCTTGAAGACATCAAGGCCCCTGATTGCTTTATCGTGGAAAAAATCTGCCGAGAGCGGATGGGCATTCCGGTCTTTCACGATGACCAGCACGGCACCGCCATCGTGGTGGGGGCTGCGGCCACGAATGCGCTGCGCGTGGCAGGCAAGCGGTTTGAGGATATCAAGATCGTCAGCACCGGCGGCGGGGCGGCGGGCATTGCCTGCCTGAACATGCTGGTCAAGCTGGGCGTGAAGCGCGAAAACATCTGGCTGTGCGACATTCACGGGCTGGTCTATGCGGGCCGAGAACTGGACATGAATCCGCAAAAAGCCGCCTTTGCCCAAGTCAGTGACGGGCGCAAGCTGGATGATGTGATCGACGGGGCCGACCTGTTTCTGGGCCTGTCCGGCCCCGGTGCGCTGACACGGGAGCATATCGCGCGTATGGCGAAACGCCCCATCATCTTCGCACTGGCCAATCCAACGCCAGAAATCTCTCCCGAAGAGGTGCGCGCGGTGGCACCCGATGCGCTGATCGCCACAGGGCGCAGTGACTACCCCAATCAGGTCAATAACGTGCTGTGCTTTCCGTTCATCTTCCGGGGCGCACTGGATGTGGGCGCGACAGAGATCAACGACGCCATGCAGATCGGCTGTGTCGAGGGGATCGCGGCTTTGGCCCGCGCAACCACCAGTGCCGAGGCGGCGGCGGCCTATAAAGGCGAGCAACTGAGCTTTGGCCCCGATTATCTGATCCCCAAGCCCTTCGACCCGCGCCTGATGGGCATTGTGGCCAACTCAGTGGCGAAGGCAGCAATGGACTCGGGCGTCGCCAAACGCCCCTTGGCCGATCTGGACGCCTATAAACAGGGCTTGGATGCATCGGTCTTCCGGTCCTCCATGATCATGCGCCCGGTGTTCGAGGCCGCGCGCCACGCTTCGCGCCGGATTGTCTTTGCCGAGGGCGAGGATGAACGCGTGCTGCGCGCCGCCAGCGCCATGCTGGAAGAAACGACCGAAGTGCCCATCCTGATCGGGCGGCCCGAGGTGATCGCCAACCGGCTGGAACGAGCGGGCCTGTCGATCAAACCGGGCACCGATTTCGAATTGGTCAACCCGCAAGATGACCCGCGCTACCGCAACTATTGGCAAAGTTACCACCAGATCATGCAGCGGCGCGGCGTAACGCCCGACCTGGCGCGTGCCATTCTGCGTACCAATACCACCGCGATTGGCGCGATCATGGTGCATCGGGGCGATGCCGACAGCCTGATCTGCGGCACCTTCGGACAATACCTGTGGCACCTGAACTATGTCACGCAAATTCTGGGCACCAAGGAATTGCATCCCGTGGGCGCGCTTTCGTTGATGATCCAGCAAGAGGGCAACCTCTTCGTGGCCGACACCCAAGTCCACCCGAACCCCACGCCCGAACAGATTGTCGAAACCACCATCGGTGCCGCGCGCCATGTGCGCCGCTTCGGGCTGGGCCCGAAAATCGCGCTCTGTTCGCACAGCCAGTTCGGAAATCTGGACACGCCTTCAGGGCGCAACATGCGCGCGGCGCTGGAAATTCTGGACGGCATGGGGCTGGATTTCGACTATGAGGGCGAAATGCATGTCGATGCCGCCCTCGACCCCGACCTGCGCGCGCGGCTTTTGCCGGATGCGCGCTTCAGCGGCCCGGCGAATGTGCTGATCTTTGCCAATACCGATGCCGCAAGCGGCGTGCGCAACATTCTGAAAACCCGTGCGGGCGCGTTGGAGGTGGGGCCGATCCTGATGGGCATGGGCAACACGGCGCATATCGTGACGCCCTCGATCACGGCACGGGGCTTGCTGAACATGTCGGCGCTCGCAGGCACGCCTGTGGCGCAATACGGGTAGGGTGTTCGCCATTGGTGCGGAACAAGGGCGAAGCCCGCCATACCATCGTCGGGCCGTCCCGCGGCCTGCCGATGATGCTCTGCTAAGCACAATTTGCAAATTATGGGTTTAGTCGGACGAATTGGCGCAAGCATATCTATATTTGCAAACTATCTTCGCAAAATTGCAAACTTTCCGCACCCCCTGCCCTTATGTTCCCGGTAACACCCATTGCGCAGCGCGCCCGCGCTCGGCTAAGCCAAGTGCATTCTGAGGAGGATGACCATGGCCTATGCCGATCTGCACCGCGCATCATTGCAAGACCCGAACGCATTCTGGATGGAGCAAGCCCAAGCCATCGACTGGGAGACCCCGCCCAGCAAAGCGCTATTCGACGAGCATGCGCCACTTTACGAATGGTTCAAGGACGCGCAATGCAACACCTGCTGGAACGCGGTTGACCGCCATGTCGAAGCCGGGCGGGGTGAACAGACGGCCATTATCTATGACAGCCCTGTCACCCACACCAAGCGCGAAATCAGCTATGTCGAGTTGCGCAACCGCGTGGCCAATCTGGCCGGAGCCTTGCGCGAAAAGGGTGTAGAGAAAGGCGACCGGGTGATCATCTACATGCCAATGATCCCCGAAGCACTAGAAGCCATGCTGGCCTGCGCGCGGCTGGGGGCGGTTCATTCCGTGGTGTTCGGCGGCTTTGCCGCCAATGAGCTGGCCGTGCGGATTGACGACGCGACCCCCAAAGCGATCATCGCCGCAAGCTGCGGGTTGGAACCGGGGCGCGTTGTGCATTACAAACCGCTTCTGGATGCCGCGATAGAGGCCGCCACCCACAAGCCTGAATTTTGCGTTATCCTGCAACGCGAGCAAGAGGTCGCCAAGCTGATCGACGGGCGCGATTATAACTGGCACGGTTTTCAATATGGCGTGACCCCGGCGGAATGTGTGCCCGTGTCGGGCGACCATCCGGCCTACATCCTTTACACTTCCGGCACCACGGGCCAGCCCAAAGGCGTGGTGCGCCCCACGGCGGGCCACATGGTGGCGCTGCATTGGTCGATGAAGGCCATCTACAATGTCGATCCAGGAGATGTGTTCTGGGCGGCATCGGATGTGGGCTGGGTCGTCGGCCACAGCTACATTTGCTACGCGCCGCTTCTGGCTGGCAACACGACCATCGTGTTCGAAGGCAAGCCCATCGGTACCCCAGATGCCGGGACCTTCTGGCGCGTCATCTCCGAGCATAAGGTAAAAAGCTTCTTTACCGCGCCAACGGCTTTCCGTGCTGTGAAACGCGAAGACCCGAAAGGCGAGTTCGTCAAGAAATACGATCTATCCTGCCTTAAGCAGGTCTATCTGGCAGGCGAGCGCGCAGACCCTGACACGATTCAATGGGCGCAGGCGCAATTGAATGTGCCGGTCATCGACCATTGGTGGCAGACAGAAACCGGCTGGGCGATTGCGGCAAACCCCTTGGGTATTGAACAACTACTGATAAAGATCGGCTCTCCCGCGGTGGCGATGCCGGGCTATGATATTCAGGTGCTTGACGAAGGTGGCCATCCGGTTGCGCCCGGCGAGTTGGGCGCAATCGCGCTGAAACTGCCTTTGCCGCCGGGAACGCTGCCCACGCTGTGGAATGCTGAAGCGCGGTTTCGCAAAAGCTATCTGGAACAATTCCCTGGCTATTACGCGTCGGGCGATGCGGGCTATGTCGACGAAGATGGCTATGTCTACATCATGGCCCGGACCGATGACGTGATCAACGTGGCCGGCCACCGCCTCTCCACCGGCGGCATGGAGGAAGTGTTGGCCAGCCACCCCGATGTGGCGGAATGTGCCGTGATTGGCATTTCAGACACGCTAAAAGGACAAGCGCCACTGGGATTCTTGTGCCTGAACAAGGGCGCGGACCGCGAACCGTCCGAGGTCGTGGCCGAATGCGTCAGGCTTGTGCGCGAAAAAATCGGCCCTGTTGCCGCGTTCAAACTAGCCGTGGTGGTTGACCGCCTGCCCAAGACACGCTCTGGCAAGATTTTGCGCGCGACCATGGTGAAGATCGCCGATGGCGAGGCGTTCAAAATGCCTGCAACGATTGACGACCCAGCCATCCTAGATGAAATCTCTGTTGCGTTGCAGAGTCTAGGCTTGCCCGCCGAAAAAGGGTGATTGCACAACCTGTGGCATCACGAAACCGATGAAATACACCCAATCCGGTTAAAAGCGCTTGTTGTCGGAACGGGCTTAGGACTAGGTTAAAGCGAACGGGCGCGCCCCGTTCGCTTTTTGCAGGCGTAACGGTGGCTTTTGTCCGATTATGAAAAACCCTGACATTGATTATCGCGTCTTGAACGACTTCCTTGAACTTGGAGGCGAAGACATGCGGCAAGCGTTGCTTGCGCAAGTCCAAAGCGACCTGCTTCGGTGCCACGAAGTGCTGAAGCTTGAAGCTGCCTCTGAAAGCATTGCTGGCAATATGGTGTCACTCTGCCGGACGGCCCATGAAATCAAGGGCATTGCGGCAACCATCGGGGCGGTTGTGCTGTCAAAATTGGCCGAGGACACGGAAACAGCCTGCTCCAGCCACGATGACGGCACTGCATGGGAATTGTTGCCGGACTTGCGTGATCAGACCAAGATCACGGCCCAGTCGCTGGCCGATCTGGCGCAGGATTGATCATGCCAGTGCAAGCAGCAGCTTTGGGTGACGGTTTGCTTCTCGTGGAAGATACTCCTTCTTTGCAAATGCTCTATGCGACCGTTTTGCGCAAAGCAGGCTACAAGCCGATGCTGGCCTCTAGCGGTGCGGAAGCGCTGAGCAAATTCGCGGAATTCGGCCCGCGTGTTGTGCTTTTGGACCTTATGCTGCCAGATTCCGACGGGCTGATGGTCATGCGCGAAATGCTGGAATTGCGTCCCGAAGCGCGCATCGTGGTCATCACCGCGAACGGGTCGGTCAATAACGCGATAGAGGCAACGCGCGAAGGCGCGCATGACTTTCTGGTCAAGCCCTTGGGCGATATTCGCATGATCGGCGCTGTTGCCAGCGCCTTTGCCGAGTTGCGCCAAGATGTCAGCCTTGCGGTGGACGAACATAGCCGCAACGACGCGCTGGAACGCGCCTTCATGGGCCGATCGCAAGCCATGCAGCAAGTACACAATCGCATTGCCGCCGTTGCCAACTCGACTGCGCCGGTTTTCATCCTTGGCGAAAGCGGCACGGGCAAGGAATTATGTGCGCGCGCGGTGCATCTGAAATCGGCCCGCGCGGCGCAACCTTTTGTCACCGTAAATTGTGCCGCCGCCGACCCCGCGCAGCTAGAGATCGAACTTTTCGGCCAAGCTGGACAAAAGCCCACGCGCGGCAAAGCCGCCACGCAAACCAGCGCAGGCGCGATTGCGCGGGCCGATGGGGGCACGCTGTTCGTGCAAAACATTCAAAGCATGAGCGCAGAGTTGCAAGCTGCATTCCTGCGTGTGTTGCAGCGCGCAAGCTATTCCCCGGTGGGTGACGCCAGACAGATCAAGGTCGACATCCGGATCATCTGCACCGCCAGCCATGATCCGACCGAAGACATGCGCGCGGGGCGCTTGCGCGAAGACCTGTATTACCGGCTGTTCGTGATCCCGATCAGTATGCCGCCCTTACGGGCGCGGGGCGATGATATTCACCTGCTGGCACAGCATTATCTGGCCCAGATTGCCGCCGAGGAAGGCAAAGGTTTCACCCGCATCAGCCCAGACGTGCAAGAGCTGTTCTTGCATCTGCCTTGGAAGGGCAATGTGCGCGAGCTGATCAACGTGCTGCGCCATGCCGTCGTGCTGCATCAGGGAGAGACGGTTACGCTGGATATGCTGCCTCCCGGCCTGACCAGCCTTGCGCCGCAAACGCGGCCCGGCGCAACCACGCCAAATACCGACCCCTTCGCAGGCCTGACCATGGCGCAGATCGAAGAACGCGCGATAACCGCAGCGATTGCCCGCCATGGCGGGTCGGTGCCGCGCGCAGCGCGCGAACTGGACATCGCCCCCTCGACCGTCTACCGCAAGCGCGAGCAATGGGACAAATCTTAAGGTCGGGCTATGCGCAGCGTTCTGATTACCGGGTGCAGTTCCGGTATTGGCCATCATGCAGCCCATGCGCTTGCCAAACGCGGCTGGCAGGTGTTGGCCACCTGCCGCAAACCGACAGATTGCGCGCGCCTGCAAGCCGAAGGGCTGGACAGCTTCCCGCTGGATCTGACCGACAAGGACAGCATTCACACCGCGCTGGCCGATACGCTTGCACGCACGGGCGGGCGACTGGATGCGCTGTTCAACAACGGCGCCTTCGCCCTGCCCGGCGCGGTCGAAGACCTGCCCACGGACGGGTTGCGCGCCCTGTTTGAAACCAACCTCTTTGGCTGGCACGAACTGACTCGCGCGGTAATTCCGGTCATGCGCGCGCAAGGGCATGGGCGGATCGTGCAGAATTCCTCGGTGCTGGGGCTCGCCGCGCTGAAATGGCGCGGCGCCTATGTTGCCAGCAAGTTCGCGCTGGAAGGGCTATCGGACGTGATGCGGCTGGAACTGACCGATACCGGCATTCATGTCATCCTGATAGAACCAGGACCGATCACATCGCAGATAAGGCAGAATTCGATCCCGCATTTCGAGACGTGGATCGACTGGGAAAACAGCCCTCGCGCCGCGCAATACCGCGACAGTTTACTTGCGCGGCTTTATGATAAAACAGAGCCCGATTTCTTTGAATTGCCGCCCGAAGCCGTAACCCGCCGCCTGATCCATGCCTTGGAATCGCGCCGTCCGAAGGCCCGCTACCCGGTCACAACACCTACTTACCTGCTGGGCGCTTTGCGCCGCCTTTTGCCCACCAGGCTTTTGGACATGATCTTGCAGCGGATGTGACAAGAGAACAAATTAGGGGTCGCAACCAGCCTCAGACAGGTTAAGTTGCCCTGCACAGACGAATGACAGCGACCACTCAGGCGGGGATAGACCATGCTTTCCAGCGATCCACTTTTCATAGCTGCGCTGATCGCCTGCCTTGCGGTGCTGGGGGTGCTGATGGTGGGCATTGGCGGCTTCGGCAAGGGTGGTGCTTTCAACCAAAAGCACGGCAACCGGATGATGCGCTGGCGGCTTTACGCACAGTTCATCGCGGTCATCCTGATCGTTGCTTTCGTCTATTTCCGACAAAAAGGGGCCTGATATGGTTGTTTTGAACAAGATCTACACCCGCACCGGCGATGCGGGCGAAACCGCGCTTGGAAATGGCGCGCGCGTGGCCAAGCATTCGCAGCGCGTGACCGCCTATGGCACGGTCGATGAATTGAACGCGGTCATGGGCATGGCCCGACTGCATGCAACCGATGACATGGCCGCTGCCATGGCGCGCATTCAGAACGACCTGTTCGATCTGGGCGCAGACCTGTGCACCCCGAATATGGAGCGCGATGCAGAGGCGGAGTATCCCCCGTTGCGCATGATCCCCGAACAGGTCACGCGGCTGGAAACCGAAATCGACGCGATGAACGCCAATCTGAAACCCCTGCGCAGTTTCATCTTGCCCGGTGGCACGCCACTGGCCGCGCATTTCCACATGTGCCGCACCGTCGCGCGCCGGGCCGAGCGTGAGACAATCGCGCTTGCCGCCATCGAAAGCGTGAACGAGTCGGCGGTCAAATACCTGAACCGTCTGTCGGATTGGTTCTTTGTCGCGGGCCGCGTTGTCAACAACAACGGCGAAGATGATATTTTATGGGTGCCCGGCGCGAACCGTTAGGCGCGTCAGGCCCCAACCTCTGGCTCTGCCAAGATTTGCACGCCATTGATCTGCCAGCCCATATCCGTCGGGATCATCTGGTAGTCGAGGAAGTGAAAACGCCCTTGTGCATCGCGGATCATCACGCGCTGCATCTTGGCAGAGCCTAGATCGCGCTGATCCAGCATGCGCACTTCGGCAGGTCGATAGACCATTGGGTAGCCGCTTTGCACCATCTGGCCAAAGCGTTCGGGCGTGCCAAACAGCCGTTTGATGGTCGGGCTGGCATAATCGAACGCAGTGTCGAAATCATCGGCCTGAAAGGCAGATATCTGGCCTTGGATCACGTCAGAGATTGCGCTGTCTTGGGCGCGCAACGCGGCCGGGGCTAAGGAGAGGGCAAGCAACAAGGCAATGATAAGGCGCATCGGGTGTCCTTTCGCATATGGGTCTTTACGCTACGCAAGCCTGCCCGGATCAGTTTCAGCGCCTGGCCATCAATCGGCCCAAGCCGTGCCTTATTCGCCTGCCACTTTAATCAGGCCAGAGTAACGAATGCGCCCCGCCGATGAAACTTGCTTACCCAGCTGACCGACCCAAGCTGTTGCCCGCCTTGCAACAGGTGCTAACCGCCCGCGCGCGGATGGCCTGTGCAGAAGTGGCCGCGCATGGCCCGAATGCCAGTGTGTTCGAGTTGCGCAAACGCAGCAAAGAGCTTCGCGGCCTGTTGCGCCTGCTGCGTGGCGGCTGGGACGCTGCCCCGGATTGGCATGCCAAGATCCGCGACGCGGCTGCCAAGCTTGCCCCTGCCCGCGATGCAGAGGTGATGCTGGCCACCTTCGATACCCTGACCGCCCGCCGCCGCACCCCGTCGGACTTCGACAGCTTGCGCCATGCGCTGCTGGACGAGATCGACCTGTGTGATGCCGCGCTGGACCCGGATGCGATTGCGCAATTCGCGGCTATGATGGCAGCTTTCGCACAGGCGGTGGCCGAGATGCGAATAAGGGGCAAGACCGCCCCGCGCCTGTGGCACAATCTGGGTCGCACATGGGATAAGGGGCACCGCGCCTATGCCGCAGCCTGCCACGCTACAGAGGATGCGACCGCCTTTCACGACTGGCGCAAACGGCTAAAACAGCATTGGTATCAGGCGCGGTTCTTCAAGCCGATCGACCCCAAAACCATGCGCCAACATATCGCGCAGGTCGATGGCTTGGCGCGCGCATTGGGCGCCCATAACGATCTGGACGTGCTGGATATGTATTTGCGCGCGAACAGCCCCGGTGATCCGGCCTTGGACCGTCTGGCGCTCGATCTGACCGCCTTGCGTAAACGTCATGCGCAGAATGCGTTTACCTTGGGGGCTGCGCTATATAACCAGCCGAACCCGGCAGAGGATTGGGCCAAATGCTGCCGTGTCTGGCGCAAGGGTTAACCTGCAAGCTCGCCCGACAGGCCGCGCTCTATTAGGGCCACGGTTTCGGACAGGCCATAAAGCGCGATGAAGCTGCCCCAACGCGGGCCTTGGTCGGACCCCAGCAGCACCTCGTAAAGCACTTTGAACCATTCGCGCAGATTGTCAAAGCCATGTGCCTTGCCCGTATCGCGCACGACCGACATGAACAGGTCTTCGCTAAAGCTGTCATATTCGGCGGCATGGGCAGCAGGCACAATGCCGTTCTGCGCCATATCTTTCAGCGTGGCAGCCAGATCTTCAAGGGCCGCGCGCTCGGCAGCGCTCGGCGCGCGGGGCTTGAGCGTAGGGGCCACGAAATCTGCAAAATAGCGCACGGCAAAGCCCGCCGCTTGGTCCAGATCCGGGTGAGTTTCCGGTGCCGCCTCTGGCGCGTAGCGGCGGATAAAGCCCCAGAGCGTGTCCTTGTCTTCCGCGCGCGCGACCGAGGCGAGGTTCAAGAGCAGCGAGAAACTGACCACCATGCCCGACGCAGGCACCTGCCCGCCGTGAATGTGCCAGACCGGGTTTGCCGCTTGCTGGTCCAGCGTCTGGTCGGGATAGGCGCGTAACTGCTGGTGATATTCATCCACCGCCTTCGGGATCACATCCCAAGACAGTCGCTTCGCGGTGCGCGGTTTCTGGAACATGTAATAAGAGAGCGACTCAGTGCTCGCATAGGTCAGCCATTCGTCGATGGTCAACCCGTTGCCCTTGGATTTGGAAATCTTCTCGCCATTCTCATCAAGGAACAACTCGTAGATGTAATGTTCCGGCGCGCGACCGCCCAAGATTTCGCAAATGCGGTCATAGATCGGTGTATTGGCGGCGTGGTCCTTGCCATACATTTCGAAATCCACGCCAAGCCCGGCCCAACGCGCGCCGAAATCTGGCTTCCATTGCAATTTGACCTGCCCGCCGGTCACCGGCAGCGTCCATTCGCGGCCTTCCTCATCATCAAAGGTAATTTCACCCGTCGAACCATCCACATGCTTCATCGGCACATACAAAACCCGGCCTGTTTCCGGGTGGATGGGCAGGAAGATGGAATAGGTCTGCTGACGCTCTTCTCGCAAGGATTTCAGCATCACCGCCATCAGGTCGTCATAGCGCGCGGCGGCGCGCAGCAACACCTCATCGAACTGGCCCGACTTGTAGTATTCGGTGGCCGAGATGAATTCATAGGCAAAGCCGAACGTATCCAGAAACCGCCGCAACATGGCGTTGTTATGGTGGCCAAAGCTGTTATGCGTGCCAAACGGGTCGGGCACAGAGGTCAGCGGCTTTTGCAGATGTTCTGCCAGCGCAACCGGGTCTGGCACGTTGTCGGGCACCTTGCGCATGCCGTCCATATCGTCAGAGAAGCAGATCAACCGGGTCGGGATGTCGCTGATCGTCTCAAACGCGCGGCGGATCATCGTGGTGCGCGCCACCTCGCCAAAGGTGCCGATATGCGGCAGGCCAGAGGGGCCATACCCGGTTTCAAACAGAACGTAGCCCTTTTCTGGTGCCTTGTCCTTATAACGTGCCGCCAGCTTGCGGGCCTCTTCAAAGGGCCATGCTTTCGAGGTCAGGGCAGCGTCGCGCAAGCTGGACATGGGGTGTGGTCACTTCCGTGTGGGTGTGCAAGGGTCTGGACCCGGTTCCTATTGCGGTGGCGCGCCCGCGTCAATATTCTGCACTCGCACAGTGCATAGACAGGATAACAGACATGCCCCCCCTTCCGCACCCGATGTCGCCGCAAGACAGCCTTGTGGCGGTGATGATCGCGGTCTCTGCCGCCGACCAAAACATCGGCACTGCCGAATTGGTTGCTATCCAGACCTTGGTGAACCATCTGCCGATCTTTGCTGATTATGATGCCGACCGCATTCGCACCATCGCGCAGACCGTATTCGAATTGTTCGAGGAAACAGAAGGGCTAGATGCATTGTTCGGCCTTGTCCGCGAAACCCTGCCCGAGCGCTTGTTCGAGACAGCTTATGCGCTGGCTTGTGACGTTGCCGCCGCCGACGGGCTTTTGGCACAGACCGAATTGCGGTTGCTCGAAGAAATCCGCTATGAACTGAGGATCGACCGTTTGCATGCCGCCGCTATTGAACGCAGTGCGCGCGCGCGCCACATGACGCTATAGACCCGACCGAAGGAGCCGCGCCATGGCCATGCCCATCGACCAGCAATTGCGCTATTGGGGCATTGCCGGAATTGTCTTCATCGCCCTTCTGTGGGTAATGGGCGATGTGTTGTTGCCCTTCATCACGGGCATGGCGATTGCGTATTTCCTGAACCCGGTTGTCACCAAGCTGCAAAAGCGTGGCGTGCCGCGCACGCTGGCCGTGTCCGCGCTGATGCTGCTGGCAATTGGTGCGGTGGTGCTGGCGGCAGTGTTGGTTATTCCGGCTGTGGTCACGCAGGTCGTGCAATTTTCCGAAACCGCGCCGGACCTGTTCGCCCGGCTGCAAGAATTCCTGACTGCGCGCTTTCCCGATATTGCCCAACTCGAGCAAACTTTGCGCAATTCGCTGTCCTCGATTGGCGAGGCGATCCGCGACCGGGGTGCGGCACTGGCGCAAGGGGTGTTGCGCTCGGTCTCTGGCGTGGTGAATACGCTGGTTTTCTTGGTCGTTGCGCCAGTGGTGGCCTTTTACCTGCTGCTGGATTGGGAACGCCTTGTACGCCAGATTGACGATCTGTTGCCGCGCCAGCACGCGCCCGTTCTGCGCCGCTTGGCGGGCGAGATCGACGCCAGCATCGCAGGCTTCGTGCGCGGGCAGATGACCGTGTGTTTCATTCTTGCCGCCTATTATGCCACTGCGCTTGGACTGATCGGGCTGCAATTTGGACTGGCGATTGGCGTAACCGCGGGGCTGATTTCCTTCATCCCCTATATCGGGGCCATCCTTGGGGGCATTCTGGCCATCGGTGTGGGGCTTTGGCAATTCTGGGGCAGCCCTGTAGAGCTAGGGCTGGTGCTGGCGGTCTTCGCCTTTGGGCAAGTGCTGGAAGGCAATATCCTTGTGCCGCGCATCGTCGGCAATTCGGTGCAATTGCACCCGGTCTGGCTTTTGTTTGCGGTCTCTGCCTTTGGCGCATTTCTGGGCTTTACCGGCATGTTGATCGCCGTGCCCTTGGCCGCCAGCATGGGCGTGTTGGTCCGGTTCGCGGTCAGCCAATACATGGACAGCAAGCTTTACGGCAAAGGTGGCGGGCAGCCATGACGCCCCGCCAAACGACCCTGCGCCTTGACCTGCCGGCGCGGATGGACCGCGGCAGCTTTGTGCCAAGTGCCTGCAATGCCACCGCGCTTGGGATGTTAAGCCTGCCCCTGCCCGGCAGGCGGCTGGTGCTGCATGGGCCGGAAGGGTCGGGCAAAACGCATCTGGGCCAGATATGGGCCGCGGCGCGCGGTGCGCAGCCCGTTACAAGCAGTGTTTTGGACAAGGCAGATATAGCCGCATTGGGCCAAAGCGCAGCCATTTGGATCGACGATGCCGCGCGGGTGGCCAAGACCAAGACGAGCCAGATCGCGTTGTTTCATCTGCTGAACCTTGCAGCGGCCAATCATGCAGAGGTTTTGCTCTGCGCACGAACTCCCACCCGCGATTGGGGCATAAGCCTGCCCGACCTTGCCTCGCGCCTTGAAGCCTGCACACATGTGGCACTAGCGCCCCCGGATGATGCATTGCTGGCGGCGGTTTTGGAAAAGCTGTTCGCGGATCGGCAAGTGACCATTCCGGACACGCTGATCCCCTTTCTTTTGCCCCGGATGGAGCGCTCGCTCTCTGCGGCACAGTCCCTTGTTGCGCGGCTGGATCACGAAGCCTTGGCGCGCGGCAAGCCGATTGGCCGCAGCCTTGCCGCGGAACTGCTTGGCACCTTGTGACGCGCAGGTATCGCGCTCTCACACAATCTTCACTGCCTTTCTGACAACGCCCGCTTGTCGCGCCCTTTCAGCGCGCTTAGTGTATTGAGAAGGCAAATCAAAATTTTTGGGGCAACCATCGTGATCCGTGTGCTTTCTTTCGCCTTTGGTCTGGTCTTGGCGGCGGTAGCAGCCCAAGCCCAAACGACCCGTCAGATTGCGGGCAACGTGATTTTGCTGGAACGGATCGCGCTGCCTTTCGGCACAAGCTTCATGGTCGATCTTGTCGATGCCGACGATGTCAGCGTTGCCGAAAACCGCCAAAGCGTCGGCGACACGCAAAGCCCTTTCGCCTTTGTGCTCAGCGCGCCGACCGACCGCCCCTTAATCTTGCGCGCGGGATTACACGTGCCGGGAGGGCAGTTCTGGTTAACGGAACCCTATGCCATTGCCACCGGCACCGAAGATATCGCCCTGCCGCCGCTGCGGGCCATCACAACTCCACCCATGGGCTTTGCCAGCCTGCTGGAATGCGGCGGCCAATATGTAGAGATCGGCTTTCTGCCAGAGGAACTGCGCCTGCGCTTTAACGAGCAGGTGCTGACGCTTGTGCCCCGGCCTGCGGCATCGGGTGCATATTACGAACAAGCCGACAACCCCGCCACATCGGCGCATCTGAAAGACGCCAGCGCAATCTTGCGTATCGACGGCGCGGAACTGGCCGAATGCCGTTTTATTGCCGCCAGCGAAGAGCTTGCCAGCGGTGTATGGAACCTGACGCAGATTGACGGCACAGCGGCGCTCTTCCCCTCGCGCACCGAGCTTGTCTTCTTTTCCGATGGCCGCATGTCCGCCACGGTGGGATGCAACCGCCTGATCGGCGGATTCCAGCGCCATGGCGGCATCCTGACGTTTGGGCGCATTGCCAGCACAATGATGGCTTGCTCCGAACAAACCATGGCACAAGAACAACGCTTCGCCCGCGCCTTAGAGCGTGTGGACGGGTTCCGCCTGTCGCCAGAAACCGGGCGCCTGACCCTGACCGCAGGCGGCGAACCCGTGATAGATGCGCGCAGACAATAGCCTTTGCGCAGCGTTACAAAATCGACATGAATTCTAGCTATGCGAAGCTTATGACACAGAACACACCTTCGGCAGATTTCCTGTCCAGCCCATTCCCCGCGCCCATCACCCTGCCGGATTTCGACCCGGCAGGCCCGGACCGCTTCTTCAACCGCGAATTGTCGTGGCTGGCTTTCAACTGGCGTGTTCTGGACGAGGCGATGAACCCACGGGTGCCCCTGCTGGAGCGCGTGCGCTTTCTGTCGATCTCGGCCACTAATCTGGACGAATTCTATACCGTCCGCGTTGCGGGCTTGCAAGAATTGGCCCGCGCGGGTCATGCCACCCCATCGGATGACGGCAAGACCCCCGCCGAACAGCTTGTGCTGATCGACCAAGACGCGCGCCGCCTGATGGAAAAACAGCAAGAGGTTTGGGCGGCACTACGCCCGCTTCTGGCCGCCGAAGGCATCACCATCCTGTCGCGCCACGACCTGACCGAAGACGACCGCATCTTGCTGCAAGACTGGTATCTGGACCATGCCTTCCCGGTGCTCTCACCGCTGGCCATCGACCCCGCGCATCCCTTCCCGTTCATACCGAATGCAGGCTTCTGCTTGGCGCTGGAACTGGAAGACCCGACCGGCCGCCAATTGGACGCGCTTGTGCCCATCCCCAGCCAGATTGACCGCTTCGTGCGCGTGGGCACCAATCCCATTCGCCTGCTGCCGATGGAAGAACTGATCCTGGCTGAACTCGACAGCTTGTTTCCGGGCTACACGTTGCGCGGGTCCTGCACCTTCTCTGTGCTGCGCGACAGCGACCTGGAGGTTGAAGAAGAAGCCGAAGACCTTGTGCGTGAATTTGAAGTGGCCTTGAAACGTCGTCGCCGGGGCGAGGTGGTGCGCATGAAGCTGTCGCAGAACGCACCCGTCGATTTGCGCGATCTCGTCATGGACAAGCTGCGCGTCGCCCCCGAAGAAGTGGTCGAGGTGAAGGGGATCATGGGCATCTCTACACTGAAGGAACTGGTGCTGGACGAGCGCCCGGATCTTCTATGGCCCAGCTTCAGCCCGCGCGTGCCCGAACGCGTTCAGGACCATGATGGCGACATGTTCGCCGCCATCCGCCAGAAAGACATGCTGCTGCACCACCCCTATGAGACCTTCGACATGGTGGTGCGCTTCCTGCAACAGGCCGCGCGCGATCCCGATGTGCTGGCCATCCGCCAGACGCTGTATCGCACCTCGCGCAACAGCCCCATTGTCGAGGCGCTGTGCGAGGCGGCCGAAGACGGCAAATCCGTCACCGCACTGGTCGAGTTGAAAGCCCGCTTTGACGAGGCGGCGAATATCCGCCAGTCCCGCCGTCTGGAACGTGCGGGCGCGCATGTGGTTTACGGCTTCGTGAACTACAAGACCCATGCCAAGATCAGCACCGTGGTGCGGCGCGAAGGCGACCGGCTGGTGACCTATACCCATTGGGGCACCGGCAATTACCATCCCATCACCGCGCGCATCTATACCGACCTGTCGCTGTTCACCTGCGACGCGG
>CAYNWX010000138.1:0-11813 GCA_964401005.1 uncultured Natronohydrobacter sp. | reverse complement strand
CCCACAGCGAATATGATCCGCCGATCACCCTCTTTGGCGCAATATGCTGGTGGCTATCCGCCCGGACCGTCTAACCCGCTGGGTGCGCGGGCGCTCTATTTGCTGACGGGTGGCGCGGATCGGGGCTACCGTATTCACGGCACGCCGGAATGGTGGCTGATCGGGGAATATGTCTCGTCCGGGTGCATTCGTATGATTAACCAAGACGTGGCAGACCTGTATGACCGCGTGCCCAACGGCACCCGTGTTATCACGATCTGACCGGGTTACGGTTTCGTAATGGTTTCGGGTGATGGTGGCAGCATGACACTGTTTTTTCCCCTCACTCGGCGCGGGTTCCTTGCAACGGGCGCGGCCAACACCTTGGTGACGGCCTGCGCGCCCATACCCGCGCCGCCGCCCGAATTTCCGGCCATTGATTATGCCAGCCGCCGCGATGGCGCGCATGGCCTTGCAGCCATCGACATCGCGCAAGTGCATCCGGCGTTTCAGCGGCAGGTCGTGCCCTACATGACCGACCAGCCCGTGGGTGCGATCGTGGTCGAAAATTCCAACCGCTTGCTCTATCTGGTTTTGGCAGAGGGGTATGCGCTGCGCTACGGACTCTCTGTCGGGCGGGAAGGGTTCGATTGGACGGGCAGCTCCAAGATCTATCGAAAGGCGCAGTGGCCGACATGGACACCGCCGCCCGAAATGACTGCCCGCGACCCCAAGCTTGAGCGCTGGAAGGACGGCCAACCCGGCGGGCCGCGCAACCCACTGGGGGCTCGGGCGCTATACCTGCTGACAGATGGACGCGACCAAGGCTACCGCATTCACGGCACGCCGGATTGGCGCTCGATCGGGCGGTTCGCGTCCTCTGGCTGTTTTCGGATGTTGCAACAGGATGTGATCGACCTCTATGACCGGGTTCCGGTCGGCACGGCCGTCATCGTGGTCTAGCCGCGCTAACATTCGCTTGAGTTCCGTGCCCGAGCGCCTATCCTGCAATGCAGCATAAAGGGGCGCGCATGCCGAAATACCTGACCCTCACCGATTACGCCTTGATCACCAATTCCGCCCCGATCAAGCGCCAGACCCATGGGTGGCGGGCCAAGTGCCTGCAACGTCTGGTGCGGCTGGAGATGCCGGTGCCCATGACCATTGCGCTGTCTTTCGCGGTGGTGCGCGAAATCGCCACCGGCGCGCAAATGAACCTGCGGCATTTGCTGGGGCATTTCCCCGAAGGTCAGCTTTTGTCCGTGCGCCCTAGTGCCGAGCGCCCGCAATGGGGTGGGCCTGCGGCGGTGCTGAATATTGGCATGAATGACGCGATGCATGAAAAGCTGTCGGCCACCCATGGCGAAGAGGTGGCGACGGCGCTTTACCTGAATTTCGTGCAATCTTTCGCGCAGCACGTGGCGCGGCTGGACCCGGATATGTTCGAGGTGGAAGCCCCCTCGCGCGCCGCATTGGATGCCGCTTTGCGCGCCTATGAGGATGAGATGGAAGACCCCTTCCCGCAAAGCATGGCGCAGCAATTGGCCGACGTGCTGCGGTCCATGGCGCGCGCTTGGGAAGGCACCTCGGCACGCCTGCTGCGCCAAGCCAAGGGCGCCCCGGTCGATGCGGGGTTGGGGCTGGTGGTGCAGGCTATGGCGGGCGGTATGGGCGTGGGCTACGGCACGACAGATGCCTGTGGCGTTGGAACGATCCGGTTTATAGATGCGACAACGGGTGCACCCAAGGTGATGGGCCGCTTCCGACCGGACCGCACGGATGAGACATTGTTTATCGCCAAAGACAAGCGCGGCCCATCGCTGGAAGACCGCAGCCCAGAGGCCTATGCGCAATTGCTCGACTATGGTGCCAATGCCCGCAAGCGCCTGCGCGAGGAGATGGAGATCGAATTCACGTTGGAAGATGGCAAGCTTTGGATTTTGGATGCTGTCACCGTGCCGCGCTCGTCGCGCGCGGCCGTGCGCGTGGTGGTCGATCTGGCCAATGACGGCGTTATCTTGCGCGACGAGGCGATCACCCGCATTGCCCCAAAAGCTCTGGGCGAATTGTTGCACCAGCAGATTGACCCATCGGCGCATCCGACAATTCTTGGGCGGGGCATTGCCGCCAGTCCCGGTGCTGCCGTGGGGCGGTTGGTCTTTAGTTCTGCCGCCGCCTTGGCCAGTGCCGCGCGCGACGAGCCGTGCATCTTGGCGCGGCGCGAAACCACGCCGGAAGATATTCGCGGCATGCACTCGGCCCGCGCAGTGCTGACCGAGCGTGGAGGCATGACCAGCCATGCGGCGGTGATTGGCCGGGGTCTGGGCGTGCCGTGTGTGGTGGGGGCGTCCAACATCACCATCGACGCGCGGCGCAAAACCCTCAGCGCCAATGGCCACATTTTGCATGAGGGCGATATGATCACCATCGACGGCACGAACGGGCTGGCTTTGGTGGGTGAAGTGCCGCTGTTGGAACCTGCGCTGGATGACCGTTTCACAACGCTGCTGGACTGGGCGGATGCGCGGCGCGACATCGGCATTCGCGCCAATGCCGACACGCCCGCCGATGCCCGCATCGCGCGCGAGTTTCAGGCCCAAGGCATCGGCCTGTGCCGGACCGAGCATATGTTTTTCGAGGAAGATCGCCTGACGCTGATGCGCGAGATGATCTTTGCCGATACCTCCGAAGACCGCCGCGATGCGCTGGATCGCCTGTTGCCCATGCAGCGCGCCGATTTTATCGAGTTGTTCGAGATCATGCAGGGCCAGCCCGTCTGCATCCGCCTGTTCGACCCGCCGTTGCACGAATTCCTGCCGCATTCGCGCGAGGGGATGCGCTTTCTGGCCGATGCGCTGGACAAGCCCTTGTCCGAGATCACCCGCCGCGCAGAAGCCTTGGCCGAATTCAACCCCATGTTGGGGATGCGCGGGGTGCGCCTTGGGATCACCATTCCCGAGATTTACGAAATGCAGGCCCGTGCCATTTTCGAAGCCACGATCGAGGTCACGCGACGAGGCGCGCCGATTGTGCCGGAAATCATGATCCCGCTGGTTTCGGCCATGCGCGAGGTGGAACTGGTAAAATCCCGCATCGACGCTTGCGCCGCCCAAGTGCGCGGGCGGTCGGGCGTGATGTTCGACTACAAGCTGGGCGTGATGGTGGAAACGCCGCGCGCCGCTTTGCGTGCAGGCGATATTGCGCAGCATTCGGCTTTCCTGTCCTTCGGCACGAATGACCTGACACAGATGACTTATGGCCTTTCGCGCGACGATGCGGGGCGCTTTATGTCGGATTATGTGCAGCAAGGCGTCTTTGTGGAAGATCCGTTCCATACGCTCGACGAAGACGGTGTTGGCGAGTTACTGCGCTTAGGGGCCGAACGCGGGCGCGCGGCGCGCGACGATTTGACCTTGTCCATCTGCGGCGAGCATGGCGGCAGCCCTGAAGCGATCCGGTTTTGCCGTGATTTGGGCTTTGACTACGTGTCTTGTTCGCCCTTCCGCGTGCCGGTGGCGCGGCTTGCCGCAGCCCAATTGGTTATTGCCGAGCAAGACTAAGCCTACAGGCTGGACTTTCGGCTGCATTTTCGGTAATCAGTCACTCGAACGTGAAGCTGCATTTCCTTGGGCGGGACGCGCACATCCGGTGCGCTGTGATTTATAATGATTGCTAACCTATTGACCAATCTGCGGATCGGCCTGTTCGGCCTGACCCCCAGGGGGGCGTCCATTCGGGCGGCCAATGGGTTTGGTTTGCCGCGCGACGTGGCGCGCAAAGTCGTGGCGCGGCGGTGGTATCGGTCGCCTGTTTTGGTTGGCGTTTGGTCTGTGTCCATGCTTGCAGCTATGCCGGGCCTTGGGTCTTCTGTGGCGGATGCGACGCTGAGTGATCAGGCCCGCAGTGCTTTGGTGTTGTCGTCGATCAATGCATCCAACCCGTCCAACCGGATCATGACCCAGATAACGCCCGATGTTGCCCCCTTGGTGCGCATGGTGCGTTTGGACAACCCTGATCTGGATTATACCGTGGGCGGTGCCCCGTCAGCCATCATGTGGTTGCAAGATGGGATGGGTGCCAATCTGCGGGACGAAGCCCCGGCAGAGGTGAATCTTAGCCGCCTGCACGCGCTGTGGCTGACAACATACGCCCCGGCCTTTAGCCCGCGCCCGGCCCTTCGCAATGCGGAGAATGCGAGCGCCAGCCTGTCCACCAGCGGCGTGATCGCGGCACCTGTGGCACTTGCGCCCGATGCCATGGCCCCACTGCGCAGCTTGTTGCCCGTATCGCGCCCGGAAGGGCTGTCGCGCCGCGCTATCCAGTATTCGCGCGACTGGTTGCGCCGGGTCAATCTGCGTGCGCCCTCGCAGGACGAAGCATGCCTTGCCACCGCCATTTACCACGAGGCGCGCGGCGAAACCCTGAAAGGCCAATTCGCGGTGGCAGAGGTCATCCTGAACCGTGTCGCCTCGCGCAACTTTCCCAACACGATTTGCGGTGTGGTGTTCCAAGGTGTGAAAGAAGGGCGCTATGGCGGGTGCCAGTTCAGCTTTGCGTGCGACCGCAAATCCGATAAACTGCGCAATCGCGCAGCCTCTGACCTCGCGCGCCGCATCGCGCAGGTCATGGCCGATGGTGGGCATCGCGGGCTGACATCGGGCGCGCTTTACTTCCACACGACCGCTGTGAACCCGTCTTGGGCGCGGCGCTTTGTTCAGACCACACAGATTGGCGCGCATCTGTTCTATCGCGGCTGAGCGCTCGGTTTCCCTGTCATTTTGCCGACATGCGGCGCGCATAGTGTCGTGCAAAGCGCCCTATGCGGCGTTATTGCGGTTTGCCCGGACGGACCATGCGGGTAAGACTGCGCGCAAGATTGATCTGGAATGACCGACATGACGACTGATATTCGCCTTGCCTTTGCCCATCCCGAAGCGCGTGCAGAAGCATCGGCCCCGGCAGACCCGCGCGACCGCATTTCTTTGCGCGATCATCTGGTAGAGGTCGAGATCGGAGCCTTTCAGGCCGAACGCGGGGTGCGCCAAAGGCTTCGCTTCAATGTAGTGGTCGAAGTGCGGCCCCATCCCGAACCGCTGCGCGACGATGTTGACCGCATTTTGTCCTACGACCGGATCACAGAGGCGATTTCGGCCGCTTTGGCGGAAGAACGGCTGAACTTGCTAGAAACCTTGGCAGAGCGGGTGGCCGCGCGGGTGTTGCACGAACCCCAAGCCATGCGCGCCTTCGTGCGCATTGAAAAGCTGGACCGTGGGCCGGGGGCGTTGGGGGTCGAGATCGTGCGCACCCGCGCTGCCGCGCCCTTGCGCGAAGTGACGACCAGCGGGCAGGAACAAGCCGTGCATCCGTTGGTGGTCTATCTGGAAAATGACATGATCGCGGCGGAAGACTTGGATGCACGGCTGGATGCGCTGCTGGCGCGCGGTTTGCCCGTTATCTTATGCGTCGGAATGCCACCTGACGCCGTGCCAGAGGTGGGCTTGCGTGCAGTGCAGCGCCGGATTGACCTATTGGCGATAGAGCAGAATGCGTGGCGCTTGGCCGCGCGCGATGCGCGCTGCGTGGTGGTGGCCAGCCGCACGGAACTAGACTGGGCCATCAAGCAGGGGCAGATGATCGTCTGGGCCCCGTCCAAGCTGATCCTCGATTCGACCGACAGCCCCGATTGCAGCCCCCGCGATGGCGCGGCCTTGGCGCTTTGGTTGGCCGAGCATATGGCCGCTGATCGGTTTCTGGCACCCGAAGGGCTGAGCGTGCCACCGGGCAGCCACATGCCGGTTGAACGGTTCTGATCACTCTTGCACCCGCGCCTGTGCTGCGGCAACAGGGGTCCATGATCTATCGTTTGCCAGTTTTGCGCCCTGCTGCGACAGCCCCGTATGATGCGCCTGTCTTTCGCGGCCAGAGCGCGCTGCGGGTGGTGGGTGTGCAGGACCTGACCCGCGCTGGCACCTTGCATGAGCGCGCCTTGGACCCCACGCGCGATGCGGCCTTTCTGGACCCGCCCGCGCCGATTGCGGGCCTGACGCTGACCCGGCCCATGATCATGGGCATTGTCAACGTCACACCCGACAGCTTTTCCGATGGCGGGCGCTTTGCCAGCCACGAGCGCGCGGTTGCCCATGCCGAGCGCCTGCTGGCCGAGGGCGCGGATATTCTGGATATTGGCGGTGAATCCACCCGCCCCGGCGCAGCAGAGGTGGCCATCCAAGACGAAATTGAGCGCACCGCGCCGGTGATCGCGGCATTGCGTGCAGCGGGTGTGCGCGCACCCATCTCGATCGACACCCGCAAGGCGCGGGTGGCCGAAGCTGCACTGGCTGCAGGGGCTGATATCGTGAATGATGTTTCAGCCCTGACATGGGATTGTGACATGGCGGCGCTGGTGGCCGAAGCGGGCGTTCCGGTCTGTCTGATGCATGCCCAAGGCACGCCCCAGACCATGCAAAAAGACCCTAAATACAACGATGTGCGCTTCGATGTTCACGACTGGCTGATGGCCGCGCTGGCCCGTGCAGAGGCGGCTGGCATTGACCGCGCGCGCATTATTCTTGACCCCGGCATCGGCTTTGGCAAGACGGTTGCGCATAATCTTGCACTCTTGTCACACTTGGCGCTGCTGCATGCGTCGGGTTGTGCTATTCTGCTTGGAGCGTCGCGCAAGCGGTTCATCGGCGCTCTCAGCGGGACAGAGGCGGCGGATGCGCGGTTGGCAGGTTCGCTTGCCGTGGCGCTGCAAGGGGCGTCGCAGGGCGCACAAATCCTGCGTGTTCATGATGTGGACGAGACGCGCCAAGCCCTGACGCTGTGGCGGGCAATAACTGAAAAAACGTGTAAAATAGAAGACTGTGGCGGGACATGATCAAAAAGCTTTTCGGAACCGACGGAATACGCGGCACGGCCAACACCTTTCCGATGACGGCGGAAAACGCGCTGCGCATTGGCGCGGCAGCAGGGCGTTATTTCCGGCGTGATGGCAGCAATGGCCACCGCGTGGTCATCGGTAAGGACACGCGCCTATCGGGTTACATGCTGGAAACCGCGCTGACCGCCGGTCTGACCAGCACGGGTATGAATGTGCTGCTGCTTGGGCCCGTGCCCACGCCGGCTGTCGGGTTTCTGACGCGTTCCATGCGGGCCGATCTGGGGATCATGATTTCGGCCAGCCACAATGGCCATCAGGATAATGGCATCAAGTTCTTTGGCCCTGACGGGTTCAAATTGTCGGACGAAGCCGAGGCAGAGATCGAAGCGATCATCGCCGGTGACATTCCGTTGGCACAACCCGCCAATATTGGCCGCGCCAAGCGCATAGAGGATGCGCGCGGGCGCTACGTGGAATACGCCAAAACCACGCTGCCAAAAGGCAAGCTGTTTTCCGGCCTGAAGGTGGTCGTGGATTGTGCCCATGGCGCCGCGTATCAGGTTGCGCCGCAGGTCCTGTGGGAATTGGGCGCAGAGGTTGTGGAGATTGGCGTCAACCCGAACGGCAAGAACATCAACCTTGATTGCGGATCGACCCATCCTCGGGTCTGTGCCGCCAAAGTGTTGGAAACCGGGGCAGATCTGGGCATTACATTGGATGGCGACGCGGACCGGCTGATCGTGATCGACGAGCGCGGGCAGATCGCCGATGGGGACCAGATCATGGCGCTTTTTGCCGAGCGTTGGGCCGCTGAACAGCGCTTGCAAGATGGGGTGTTGGTGGCGACCGTCATGAGCAATCTGGGGCTAGAGCGGTTTTTGGAAGGGCGCGGTCTGCGGCTGGAGCGCACATCCGTGGGCGACCGTTATGTCGTGGAACGCATGCGCCAAGGCGGCTGGAACCTGGGGGGCGAGCAATCCGGCCATATCGTGATGACTGATTACGCCACCACTGGCGACGGTCTGATCGCGGCGCTGCAATTCATGGCGATCTTGGTGGAAACGAGCAAGCCCGCCTCCATGCTCACGCGTTGTTTTGACCCGGTGCCACAATTGTTGCGTAACCTGCGCTACACGCCGGGGGTGGACTTGCTGGCAGAGGTGAAGGTCATGGCCGCAATCGAGGCCGGACGCGACTTGTTGGCCGGGCGCGGGCGGCTGTTAATCCGCAAATCCGGCACCGAACCCTTGGTCCGTGTCATGGCCGAATGCGAGGATGAAGGGCTGATGGTGCAGGTCGTGGGCGACATCATTGCCGAGATGGAATCGGTCGCCGCCTAAAGCGCCAATCTCGGCACGGCCAAGCCGTCCAGATACTCATCGACCAAGCGCCGCAAGGTAGGGGCCACGGGCCGCGCGCGCTGGTATTTCGGAGCAGATCGGTCATCCAGAACCGGCCCCCAGCCCGATGTGGTCTGGAAAAAGCGCGCTACGCCGTCTGGCCCGAATTCCTGCGCAAAGCCTTCGATCACCACGTCCAGATAGCTTAGCTTGATCGGGGCTGCGTGGCTTGGCGGGTCCGATTGTGTTTGGGCAATGGCGTAAATCTGCGCGGGGCGTATCGAGCCATGTGCAAAGGCATCTGCACCCAGCAAATGGCGCTGATAGCCCGTCTCGCGTAGGTCAAGCGCGGCCCAATCGTTGCGCGGCACCCGTGCCACGATCCCGTCAATTTGCGCATCTGGATCGGGCACCACGCTCAGGAAGGTGCGGCCCAGATCATGCGCCATGCGCCATTCCCGCCGCCAGCCGCGAATCGTAACCGCGTCGGCGTCGGGGTAATCATGGGTCAGTCGGTTCACCAGCGACCCGTATCCAAAGAAGAAAGAGTCTGTCATGTCGCTTACCTGTGTCATGTGTCGCAGCTTGGCAAGTGCGCGCGAAAAAGCTTGCAAGACGGGCCTGCTTTCCGCTACGAAATGCGCGCAGACTCGGGAGACGTTGGACCCGTGCCAAGGCCGAAGGAGCAACCGCCCCGGTAAACTCTCAGGCAGAAGGACCGGTTTGCATGAACACTCTGGAGAGTGGTGCGGCAACGCACCCGCCGACGGGATAACGATCTCAGGCGCAAGGACAGAGGGGGTAGGGCGCGCGTGTCGCGCAAACCAAAAGGGGCTTTGAATGACCGACACTTTGCGCCGAACGCCTTTGTATGACCTTCATGTTGCGTTGGGTGCCAAAATGGTGCCCTTTGCGGGCTATGAAATGCCGGTGCAGTATCCGATGGGTGTGATGGCCGAGCATTTGCACACCCGCGCCCATACCGGCCTATTCGATGTCAGCCATATGGGGCAGGTTATCTTGCGCGGGCCGGATGCCGCACTGGCGCTGGAGCGGCTGGTGCCGGTCGATGTGGCGGGATTGGCCGAAGGGCGGCAGCGCTACGCGATGTTCACGAATGACAAAGGCGGCATTCTGGATGACCTAATGGTCGCTAATCGCGGCGATCACCTGTTTCTGGTGGTCAATGCCGCGTGCAAGGCGGCGGATATTGCCAGTCTGCGCGCGCAGTTGCCCCAGTTGGACATTACGGAACTGACCGCCCGCGCGCTTCTGGCGCTGCAAGGGCCGGGGGCGGAAGCGGCGCTTGCGGCTTTGATGCCCGCTGTGGCGGACATGCGCTTCATGGATGTGGCCACCGTCGAGTGGCAGGGCCATGCATTGTGGGTCTCTCGGTCTGGCTATACAGGCGAGGATGGGTATGAGATTTCGGTCCCCAATGCGCAGGCCGTGGCCTTTGCGCAAGCGCTGCTGGACAAGCCCGGTGTCGCCCCCATCGGCCTTGGCGCGCGCGACAGTTTGCGACTGGAAGCGGGTCTTTGCCTCTATGGCCACGACATTACCGAAGTCACTTCTCCGGTCAGCGCCGGTCTGACTTGGGCTATCCAGAAAGCGCGCCGCGCGGGTGGCGGGCGCGAGGGTGGCTTTCCGGGGGCCGCTTACATCCTGCAAGAATTGGCCGAAGGGCCGCTGGCGTGCCGTGTCGGCCTGCGCCCCGAGGGCCGCGCGCCCATGCGCGAAGGCACCGTGCTTTGGGACGCGCCAGAGGGCGGGCGCAATATCGGCGGTGTTACCTCCGGCGGGTTCGGCCCCAGCATTGGCGCGCCTATTGCCATGGGCTATGTCCCGAATTTCAGCGCCGCATCCGGCACCCTGCTCTGGGGCGAGGTGCGCGGCAAGCGTCTGCCGGTCACGATCTGTGACCTTCCGTTTCGACCATCCACCTATAAGCGCTGAGGAGCGTTTCCCATGAGATATACCGAAGAACATGAATGGCTGCGCGTCGAAGGCGATGTGGTGGTCGTGGGCATTACTGAACACGCGGCAGAGCAATTGGGCGATGTGGTGTTCGTAGAACTGCCCGAAGTTGAAGCCGTGGTCGGCAAGGGCGACGAGGTTTGCGTGATCGAGTCGGTCAAAGCTGCGTCGGACATCCTCGCGCCGGTGGATGGCGAGATTGTCGAGATCAACGAGGCGTTGGTCGACAATCCCGGTTTGGTCAACGAAGACCCGCTGGGCGATGCATGGTTCTTCAAGATGAAGCTTGATGATCTGTCAGTGCTCGACGACATGATGACCGAAGATGAATACAAGGATTTCCTTGGATAACCCCCTGATCTTAAAGGCCATAAACACATGACCTACACCCCCACCGACTATAACCCTTACGATTTCGCCAATCGCCGCCATATCGGGCCAACCCCGGCTGAAATGGCGCAGATGTTGCAGGCGGTGGGGTGTGACAGCCTTGATCAACTTATCGACCAGACCATTCCGGCAGATCTGCGCCAGCCCGACCCGCTGACATGGCCCGCCTTGTCCGAAGGCGGATTGCTGGACCGCATGCGCGCGGTGGGTGCCAAGAACAAGGTTATGACCAGCCTGATCGGACAGGGCTATTACGGCACCGTCACACCGCCCGCGATTTTGCGCAACATTTTTGAGAACCCGGCATGGTATACCGCCTATACCCCCTACCAGCCCGAGATTGCCCAAGGCCGGTTAGAAGCGCTTTTGAACTTTCAGACCATGGTGTCGGACCTGACCGGGCTGCCGGTGGCGAATGCGTCACTTCTGGACGAATCCACTGCCTGTGCCGAAGCGATGGTCATGGCGCAGCGCGTGGCAAAATCGAAGGCGACGGCGTTTTTCGTCGATGAAAACTGCCACCCGCAGAATATTGCCGTGGTTCAGACCCGCGCCGCCCCGTTGGGGATAGGGGTGATCGTCGGCGCGCCGGAAGATTGCCCGGCCGACCGCGTGTTCGCAGGCCTGTTCCAATATCCCGGCACCTATGGAAATATTCGCGATTTCCGCCCGCAGATAGAGGCACTTCACGCCCATAAAGCGCTCGCCATCATGGCGACCGACCTGCTTGCGCTGACCATGATCGTGGAACCGGGCGCTTTGGGGGCCGACATTGCCGTGGGCAGTGCGCAACGCTTCGGCGTGCCGATGGGCTATGGCGGTCCGCATGCGGCGTTTTTGTCCTGTCGCGACGAATTCAAACGCTCTATGCCCGGCCGGATCGTGGGCGTCAGCGTCGATGCGCATGGCAACCAAGCTTACCGGCTGTCGCTGCAAACCCGCGAGCAACATATCCGCCGCGAGAAGGCCACCAGCAATGTCTGCACCGCGCAGGCGCTGCTGGCGGTGATGGCGTCGATGTATGCGGTGTTCCACGGCCCCCAAGGGCTGCGCGCCATTGCCGAGCGTGTGCACGGGCTGACAGAGCGCTTGTATCGCGCCCTGCAAGAGGCGGGCGCACGGGTTGTGGTGAAAGATTTCTTCGACACGATCACGGTTGAAGTGGGCGTGGGCCAAGTGGGTATTTTGGCCGCCGCGCGCGCCGAAGGGCTGAACCTGCGCAAGATCGGCGCGCGCCATGTCGG
>CAYNWX010000137.1:0-32869 GCA_964401005.1 uncultured Natronohydrobacter sp. | reverse complement strand
CGCAGAACGCCGCATCCAAGCAAGTGGGCGCGGCCAAGGCCAAGGGTGATGACGCCGAATTCGAGCGGTTGCGCGCATTGGTGGCCGAAAAGAAAGCCGAACAGGCGCGGCTGGATGATGTGGCGCGCGCCAAGGATGCGGAGCTGTCCGCGCTTTTGGCAACGATCCCCAACCTTCCCTTGGCCGATGTGCCGGGTGGCGCGGATGAATCGGACAACATAGAACTGCACCGCTGGGGCACCCCGCGCGCATTCGATTTTGAACCGAAAGAACATTTCGAGATTGCAGGCATTTCGCGCGACATGGACTTCGCCCTGGCGGCAAAACTGTCGGGGTCGCGTTTCGTGGTGCTGCGCGGGGCCGTGGCGCGGGTGCACCGGGCGCTGGCGCAGTTCATGACGGACCTACATGTCGACAGCCACGGGCTGACAGAGGTGAATAGCCCCGTTCTGGTGCGTGACGAAGCTATGTTCGGAACGGGCCAATTGCCCAAATTCGCCGAAGACAGCTATCAAACCACCAATGGCTGGTGGTTGATCCCAACATCCGAGGTGACGCTGACCAATGTCGCCGCGGGCGAAGTGCTAGAAAGCACGGCGTTGCCCTTGCGGTTTTGCTCGCACACGCTGTGCTTTCGGTCGGAAGCGGGCAGTGCTGGTAAGGACACCACGGGGATGCTGCGCCAGCATCAGTTTGAAAAGGTCGAGATGGTGTCGATCACCCGGCCGGAGGACAGCTTGGCCGAGCATGCCCGCATGCTGCGCTGCGCCGAAGAGGTGCTTGAGGCGTTGAACCTGCCGTACCGGACCATCGCGCTCTGTACCGGTGACATGGGCTTTGGCGCGCAAAAGACGCATGACATAGAAGTGTGGCTTCCGGGCCAGAATACCTACCGCGAGATATCCAGCGTCTCGACCTGTGGCGATTTCCAAGCGCGGCGCATGAATGCGCGGTTCCGGCCAGAGGCGGGCGCAAAGCCTGAATTCGTGCACACGCTCAACGGCTCTGGAGTCGCGGTTGGGCGCTGCTTGATCGCGGTGCTGGAAAACGGGCAAACTGCCGATGGCGGGGTAGACCTGCCCGCCGTGCTGCACCCCTATTTGGGCGGCAGAACGCGGATCACGCCAGAGGGCGCGCTGGCCTGAGCGGGCAATTCGCACCACCGGGCGTTAAATTTGGTTAAAAACCCGTTTACCGCCCGAAACCTGCCACAATCGTATGGCGAAATGGTGAACAGTTCTTTTTCAAAGGAGTGTCCATCATGCGCCCCGATCCCGAGCAATTTAAAATCCGCTCGCCCCGCGACCCGCGCCGCCCTGGCCCCGTGCCCGCGCTCAGCGCCGATAGCCGCCCCGGCCATCCGCGGAATGCTGCCGAAACGCCCACACGCATTGACGATTGGGCGATTATCTGACTTGGCGCAGGCCTGATGCGGATATATCGCTTCAGATATGTCCGGCACGCCCATATCCAGCATCCGCAATCTTGGCCCCGCGATAGAGGCAGATTGCCTGCGCGCGGGCATTCCCGACGCGGAAACGCTGCGCGCCTTGGGAACCGATGCCGCCTATGCGAAATTGCTGGCCAGTGGCACCAAGCCGCATTTCATTGGCTATTACGTTCTGGAAATGGCGCTGCAAGGGCGGCCTTGGAACGATTGCAAGGGCGCCGAGAAAGACGCGCTGCGCGCCCGGTTCGAGGCGCTCAAGGCGCAAACCCCCAAAAATTCTGACGGGATGGAGGCCATCTTGAACGCAATCGGCGTTATCCCAGCCCCGAAGGTGCAGCCATGAAGGCCGGTTTTGCCTTGGCGATGGTGGCCTTTCTGGCCGCTTGTGGTGGTGGGCCGGACGTCTCGCGCGCGCCACAGCCCGCGGCAAACCTGTATCCCGGTGAAACCCCGCAGATGCGCGCCTTGATTCGGCATTATGCCGCGCGCCACCAGATCCCGGAAGTCTTGCTGCACAAGGTCATCCAGCGCGAAAGCGATTACCGGGCAGGTGCGCGCAATGGGCCCTATTGGGGTCTGATGCAAATCTTGCCGCAAACCGCGCGCCAGATGGGCCACCAAGGCCCGCCCGAAGACCTGCTGCGCGCAGAGGTCAATCTAGAATATGCCGGGCGTTACCTGAAAGGGGCGTATCTGGTCGCGGATGGCGATCTGGACGAAGCCGTTATGTGGTATGCGCGCGGCTATTATTACGCGGCGCGCGATCGCTGCTTACTGGTGAAAACCGGCCTGCGCGACCGCGAAGTGCGGCGCGATTGCCGGGATTAGCAAAAAGGGGGCGCATGCGCCCCCTAAAGACTTTGACCGAAAGTCGATCAGAAGGACCAGACTTGGGTGCCAGCGTCCAGCATTGCGCCGGACATGGCCGGGGGGGCGGCAACGCCGACACCTTCAAGCAGGACGGATTGATCTGCACCCAGACCCGGCAGGTAGATGGCGCAGACTTCAACGGTCACGCCGCGCGACATGAGCATTTTCATCAAACCTTGGGGCGAGGCATCGCGCGGGGGCTGGGGCGCGGTGGCGGTTTCAGGTGCATCGGCAAGTGCAATGTCGCCACCTGCACCGCAGAGCAGAATGCGCGCGTTGGCACCTTGTTCCACCGCAGCGGCGGTCAGCACCATGGACATAAGCTGCGTCTGGGCGTTGTCGCTGGTCACCACGGTGACAAGTTTTTCAGCCGGTTCGGCATAGGCGCCGCCGGCGGTCGCAAGGACGGTAGCGGCAATGGCAAAAGTGCGCAGGGACATCATGGGCAGGTTCCTTATTTGAATCAAACCGGTAAATCCGGCTCTACTTTGATTTGCCCTATCCATGCACAAATTCAAACATGACCATCTGACGCAGCTTGCAGTTTAGTCCTCATACCACCACAGATCGGGCTGAAAGCCGATCCAGTCGCCATAGGCGGGCAGGGTGCTGGGGTATTTCAGTTCCGCCACATGCGCAATGCGCGCGCGGTCTGTGAACCACAAGGGAACCACATGCCGACCGGCGGTCAGAACGCGGTCAAGCGCGCGGGTTGTGGCAATGAAATCCTCCTGATCGGCAGAGGTTAAAAGCCGCTCGATCAGCGCATCTATGGCGGGGTTTTGTACGCCCATCCAGTTGCGCGATCCGGGCGTGTCGGCAGCTTGCGACCCCCAGTAAAGGCGCTGCTCGGCACCGGGGCTGAGCGAGAGGCCGCGAATATAAGGCGTCATGTCGAAATCGAACGCATTGGTGCGTTCTGTATATTGTGCGGAATCGATCTGTTCGACCGTGAGCTGCATTCCAAGACGCCTTAACGATTCGCCATAAATTTCTGTAATTGCTTGCATATCACCTGCGCCCTGTCGCAGCAGGATGCTGAATTCGAAGGCATCGCCACGTGCATTGCGCAGCACGCCCGCGTCATCGGCTTGCCAGCCCGCTTCCGCCAACAAGCGGGTTGCGGCCCGCATATTGGCGCGGTTGGCAACGGACCCGTCCGAAACGGGCAGCGTGTAACCGTCGAGCGTGCCGGGCAGAAGGCTGTCCGCGTAAGGTTGCAGAAATTCTGCCACGCGCCCCGTGGCTGCGCCGGGGCGCATGCCAAGGTCGGAATTCGAGAAATAGGACGTGATGCGCGGGTCTTGCCCGTCATTCACCACCTGCGCGATATATTCGAAATTGAAAGCATGGATCATCGCTTCGCGCACGCGCCAATCTACAAAGAGCGGGTTGCGCTGGTTCATGACAAAGCCAGAAATGCCCGAGGGGCGTTCATGCGGAATTTCTGATTTCACCACCTCGCCTGCTTGAACTGCCGGAAAATCGTAGCGCGTGTTCCAGTCATTTGCGCTGGTTTCGCGCATCGTGGTCAGCAGACCAGCGGTGAAAGCTTCGAACATGGCGGTTGCGTCGCCGAAAAATTCCATGCGGATTTCGTCAAGATTGGCTTGCCCGCGCATGAAGGGCAGATCGCGGCCCCAATAATCCGGGTTGCGCTTTAGAACCACCGAGCGCCCGGCCTCAAACCGGTCGACCACATAAGGGGCAGAGGCAATGGGAATGACGGAGGTGCCCGATTCGGCAAAATCCACGCCCTCCCATTGTGCTTTCTTCAGAATTGGGCGCAGGCCAAGGATCAGCGGTAATTCACGGTCGGGTTCTGTGAATGTGAAACGGACGCCCCGCTCGCCTACGGCTTCGGCGCGGGCCACCCGGTTCCATGTGCCGTGATAGCGCGGGTGGCCTTGGGTGCCGAGGGTTTCAAACGACCACAGCACATCTTCGACCGTGACCGGGCTGCCATCCGAGAATCGGGCTGCCGGGTTAAGGGTAAACTCGACCCAAGAACGGGCCTCATCCACCTCTACCGATTCGGCGAGCAATCCGTAAAGTGTGAAGGGCTCGTCCCAAGAGCGGCCCATCAGCCCTTCATAGGCAAGATATTGCAATTGCCACGGCGCGTTGCCTTTCAGGATATGTGGATTGAGCGAATCGAAGCTGCCAACTTCGCCTTGAACAATGCGCCCGCCCTTGGGGGCGTTGGGGTTCACATGCGGCAGATGCGCAAAATCTTGCGGCAGGGCAGGTGCCCCATACATAGCTATGCCATGCGTGGGCTGCGCGAGCGCCTCTTGGGGCGCGGCAAGCCAGAGCACGGCAATGGCCAACACGGGAAGAACGGGGCGAAACAGGGTCTGCATGTCGAAAACTCCAAGGTCATACCGGGGCATCGTTTCTGGGGACGCTACAGTGCGTTCCTCGCCTTTTCAAACTTTTAGCTTGGAACCTTCGTGCAGTGGGGTTATATTATCAGCACTGCTCGATAGGTTTCTTGCCTGTATGAAACCTGCCTCAACGACTTGCGCCCCCCTTTTGCGGGGGGTTTTTTTTTGGCCAGCACCCTGCCTGCGGGTAGCGCGCTTTTATCCTTGCCGCAAACTGATAAGCTGCGCCGCAGCGAACCCAGACACGCAACGCAAGGAGAGATCATGCAGCTTTCGGGAAAACGCGCCATAATCACCGGGTCGAATTCGGGAATCGGGCTGGGCGTGGCTTGGGAATTGGCGCGCGCGGGTGCCGATATTGTGCTGAACTCTTTCACCGACGCACCCGAAGATCACGCGCTGGCCCAAAAGATTGCGGAAGAAACGGGTGTCGATGTTCGCTATATTCAGGCCGACATGTCCAAGGCCGAAGAATGCCGCGCATTGATCGCGAAGGCGGGCGGATGCGATATTCTAGTCAACAATGCTGGCATTCAGCATGTCGCGCGGCTGGAAGAGTTCCCGACAGAGAAATGGGACGCGATCATCGCGATCAACCTGTCTTCTGCTTTTCACACCTCGGCGGCGGCGCTGCCAGAGATGTATGCAAAAGGCTGGGGACGGATCGTCAATATTGCGTCTGCGCATGGGCTGACCGCCAGCCCCTATAAATCGGCCTACATTGCGGCCAAGCACGGGGTGGTGGGCCTTAGCAAGACCACCGCGCTGGAAGCGGCGGGCAAGGGTGTCACCTGCAACGCCATCTGCCCCGGTTACGTACTGACGCCCATCGTGGAAAAGCAAATCCCCGACCAGATGAAGACCCACAACATGGATCGAGAGACGGTCATCAAGGAAGTGATGCTCTCGCGCCAACCGTCCGGCGAGTTTGCCACGGTCGAGCAGATCGGCGGGACAACCGTGTTCCTGTGTTCGGACGCAGCCGCACAGATCACCGGCACAACCATTTCGGTGGATGGTGGCTGGACGGCTTTGTGATGGCAGCGCGCCGGGTTTAGGTCATGTCGTGAGAGTTTTTTGGCAAGATGAAATGGATTAGGCAGTGGTGAAACAGATAAATCTGGCGCTGCAAGGGGGCGGCGCGCATGGCGCGTTCACATGGGGTGTTCTGGACCGCCTTTTGCAAGAGGACGATATCGAGATTGCCGCAATCTCTGGCACCTCTGCTGGCGCGCTGAACGCTGCGGCGCTGAAAGCGGGCATGGTTCAAGGCGGGGCCAAGGGCGCCCGCGCCGCGCCGCGCTGGATGGGCTGTGGCACAAGGTCGGTGCGGTGCATGATTTGCGCCTGACAGGCTGGATTGCGCAGGTCTTGCCGCCGGTTGGGGTGCTGAACACTTGGGCCGAACGGATGATGCCCATTTCCGCAACCGACGCGGCCTCTTTGGTGGCCAGCCCCTATTCGCTTGGGCCGCTTTATCGCAACCCGTTGCAATCCATCGTAGAGGGGCTGGCCTATGACATGGTCTGCGCGGGCGAGGGGCCAGAATTGCACATAGCTGCCACCAATGTGCGCAGCGGCAAAATCAAGGTGTTTTCGGGTAAAACCATTGCGCCAGAGGTGATTCTGGCCAGCGCATGCCTGCCCACGCTGTTTCAGGCGGTCGAGATCACCGATCCCGATACCGGACAGGTCGATGCCTATTGGGACGGGGGCTATACCGGCAACCCGGCGCTGTTCCCTCTCTTTGCGCCAAATCTGCCCGACGACATTCTGGTAATCAGCATCAACCCGCTTTACCGAGACGACATTCCGACCACGCCACAGGAAATTCAGAACCGCATAAACGAGATCGGGTTCAATTCGTCGCTTCTGCGCGAATTGCGTGCAATTCGTTTCGTGAAACGTCTGATCGGGGAAAACCGGGTCGCGCGCGGCGCGATGAAAGATGTTCTGATGCATATGATCGCGGATGATGCGTTGATGAACAGCCTGTCGGTCAGTTCAAAGCTGACTCCGACGCCTTATCTTCTGCATTCCTTGAAGATGGCCGGGCGCAAAGCCTGCGAGGCATTCCTGACCCGTCATAAAGCCGATCTCAACACCCGCGCCACGCTCGATCTGGCGGCAATGTTCGAGTAAGCGCAACAATCAAAGGTTGTCGTTTCTGATTTCCGAAATCAGGGGTTGATTGCCCCGTGGCATGACGGTCTTATGCCCTGGTTTGAACCGCTTGGGCGTAGGTTTATGAAAGATATATTCATTTTATCCGGTCAGCGCACGCCGATTGGCAGTTTTGGCGGCGGATTGGCCGGAATCCCGGCCTTGCAGCTCGGCAGCTTGGTGGCGCAAGCCGCTATTAAACAATCTGGGGTTGCGCCCGACCTGATAGAGCATAGCGCCTTTGGCATGGTCAGCCTGTCAGAGCCGAACGATCTTTACCTATCACGTATCGTTGCCATGCGCGCGGGCGTGCCCGATACGGTCAGCGGTGTGAATGTGAACATGTTGTGCGGTTCCGGGCTGCAAGCTGTGGTGCAGGGCGCGCAGGCGTTGGCACTCGGGCAGGCGTCGGTCGCGCTGGTGGGCGGGGTTGAAACCATCAGCCGCACAACGCATCTGTTTCCCGCCGTCCGCTTTGGGCGGCGCATGGGCGATACGCCGGTTGTGGACCTGTTGGATGCCGCGCTGACGTGCCCGTTCGGCGGGGTCAAGCTGGGTGTAACCGCTGAAACCCTTGCACGAGAGTTCCAGATCAGCCGAGAGGCGCAAGATGCCTGCGCCTTGGAAAGCCATCTGCGCGCATGTGCCGCCATAGAAGAAGGCCGCTTGGCGGCGCAGATCGTGCCGGTCAACTTGCCGGATGGGCGCGCGATGACGGATGATGAAGGGCCGCGCGCGACCTCTGCCAAGCTTTTGGGGCGTCTGCCAGCGGCCTTCGCTGAAGGTGGCACCGTTACGGCGGGCAATTCGGGCGGCTTGGGCGATGCCGCCGCTGCTTTGGTGCTGGCCTGCGACGTGCCAGCGGGGAAGGCACCCTTGGCGCGGATCACGGGCTTTGCACAAAGCGGTGTGGACCCGGCACGCATGGGCTATGGCCCGGTTTTGGCGGTGCGCAAGCTTTTGGCGCAGACTGGGCGGCGCATTGACGATTTCGACCTGATCGAATCGAACGAAGCTTTCGCCGCGCAAGCGCTTGTTGTCGCGCAGGAACTGGGATTCGACCATGCCCGCGCCAACCCCGATGGGGGCGCAATTGCCCATGGCCATCCGGTCGGCGCGACCGGCGCGATCCTGACGGTCAAGGCCGCGCATGGGCTCGCACGCGCGGGGCGGGGTCGCGCGCTGGTCGCCATGTGCGTGGGCGGTGGCCAAGGTATTGCGCTTTCGCTTGAAGCGGCCTGAGATTGCAGGCTTACTTGCGGCCCAAGCCCCTTGCACAGGATGCCCGCCATGACCCTTACGCTAGACCATGCCCGCACTATAATTGCCGCGACCCGCGCTATGGGCCGTGAACTGGAGCTGAAGCCGCTTTCTGTTGTGGTGCTGGATGCAGGCGGCCATGTGCTGTCCTTCGAGCGCGAGGATGGGGCCGCCCCCGGTCGTTTCCCGATTGCGCATGGCAAGGCTTATGGCGCGGTCATGCTGGGTATGGCTGGACGCGCGCAAATGGCGCGGGCCGAAGCACAAGGCTATTTCATGGCCGCTGTAAACGGGGTTTACGGCGGGCAGGTGGTGCCCGTGCCCGGTGGCGTGCTGATCCGAGATCACGGTGTGGTCATCGGTGCTGTAGGCGTGACGGGTGACACCTCCGACAATGACGCTGAAGCCGCCTTGGCCGGGATCGCGGCAGCGGGCTTTGTTGGCGAAGAATAAACGCATAAAAAAGGGCCGCCCGCGGCGACCCCTTTGTTTCATTTAGCTAGGATTATTGCCGCGCGATGGCAGCCGCTTCGATCAGGCTGTCGGCTGGCACGAAGCCCCGGATCATTTGCTCGCCTATCACGAATGTGGGCGTGCCGGAAATCTGCAAACGTTGTGCCAAGGCGCGATTGTTGTCGATCGCATTGGTTACGGTGTCGCTATCCATGTGCGCGACAATCTCCGGCAAATCCAAGCCCAGATCCGTCGCTACCTCTTCCAGATAGTCGGGCGTGATCGACCCTTCATAGCCCATCAATTCGACATGCACGCTGTCATAGGCTTCTGGCCCAGCCAGATCGAGCACCGAGATAGCAAAGCGCGCGGCCAGATCGGATTCCGGTCCAAGGATGGGCAGTTCTTTTACGATCACGCGGACATTGCCGTCTTGCTCTAGCAGCGCCGCCACCTCTGGCATGGCGCGCTTGCAAAAACCACATTTGTAATCAAGGAACTCGACCAAGGTCACGTCGCCTTCGGGATTGCCACCAACCCACGACATGGGATCATTGAAGAGCGCGTCGGCATTGGCCTGCACAAGCGCCACATCCATATCACCTTGGGCTTGCGCGTTGCGACGTTCGAATTCGGCGACAGCCTCGAAAATCACTTCGGGGTTTTGCAGCAGATAAGCGCGCACTTGGGCGCCAAATTCGGTGTCGACCGCAACCGCACCCGCATCAGCCGGGACCGCGCCGAGCACCATTGGTGTCGCGTCTGCACTAACTTCGACTTCGGCGGCGCTGTCGGGGGATGGGGCGGCTCCGCCACCGCCGCTGGTCAGCACGATCAGACCAAGCGCCGAGGCCGCTAGGCACGTGCCGATCAAGGCGGAATCGCTGAGGGGTAGGGTCATGATGTGCTCCTCACAAATCGTAATCTGCGCCGAAGCGCCGTCGCGACAGTTAAATATCGCAAGGGGCGCAGAATCAACCCTGCCTGCCGCGACTTTTCGGCCAGTTTGCACCAACATGCACAAATTCCCGTGTGCTGTGCGGCCTTGGGCTTGGACCTTGGACTGGGCTGGTCCTATTGTACGCAAACGGAAAAGAAGAGCAGCGAATGTTACGTGGTCGGCCTTTTTTGATGGCGCTTTGCCTTTGGCTTCTGGCTGGTCCGGTGGCATTGGCCCAAGGCAGCGTTCAGGCGCGGCTTGTGCCCGAAGACAGTGTGGTCACATCCGATCGCAACAGTGTTACGCTGCGTTTGGCACTTAGCCAGCCCGTGCCATACCGCTTGCGCTTTTTGCCTGCGCCTCCGCGCGCGGTGCTGGAGCTGAACACAGTCGATTGGCGCGGCATGGTCTGGCCTGAAACCTCTTCGCTTCGGTCAATGCGTATAGGCATACGGGGCGATGGCTGGGCGCGGATGGTGCTGGATCTGGCATTTCCCATGCTGCCCGACGCCGTTGTGCAAACTGTCGAGCCAGAGACCGGACGCGCGTTCATTGACCTAACCTTGCGCCGCGCCGATTTAGAGGCGTTCGAGGCGCGCAGCACTGATGAGGGCGCGTTCGCGCGCGACTATTCCGACTACTTGCTGCACCCCGAGGTGGCATTTCCCGCCCCCCAAACCGGGGTTGCCCCGCTGCGGGTGCTTCTTGATCCCGGCCATGGCGGTGTGGACCCAGGCGCGGTGCGCGATGGCGTGACAGAGGCCGAGATCGTCTTGGCCTTTGCCAAGGCGCTGCAAGAGGAATTGCTGCGTCGCGACGGGTTCGACGTGTATCTGAGCCGCGAGGATGACAGTTTCGTGTCGCTCGATGGCCGGTTGCGGGCGGCACGCGCGGTGCGGGCTGACCTGTTCTTGTCCATCCATGCGGATGCGCTGCCGGAAGGGTTGGCCACGGGTGCGGCGGTTTACACGCTGTCGGAAGATGCCAGCGATGAAACTGCCGCCCTTTTGGCCGAGCGCCATGACCGCGACGATCTTCTGGCGGGCGTGGATTTGTCGCGTAATACTGACGAGATTGCTTCCGTTCTGATGTCGGTCGCCTGGCAAGACACGAAGCTACGCAATGCCGCGCTGGCCAATGCGCTGGTCGAAGGGATCGGGGCTGCCGGGTTGCGGCTGCATTCCCGGCCCGAACAATCCGGCGCGTTTTCCGTGTTGCGCGCGCCTGATATGCCTTCTGCACTTCTGGAGCTTGGCTTTATGTCCAGCCCGCGCGATCTGGCCCGCCTGCGCGACCCTGAATGGCGCGCGACCATGGCCGTTGCCGTGGCAAACGGGTTAGAGATATGGGCCGCACGTGACCGTGAGCGCCGTGCGCTCTTAGAACGTTGAGGGCGCTGTGCTTGGCACGGCGCATTTTTCCGGGCTTGCGAGATTACTATTCGTTCGTGCCCAAGGTGCTAAGTGTTGCCACTTCCGCGTTGGTCAAAGATGTCTGAACTTCTGTGCCAAGCGGCTCGACACCGTTGCGCACTTGGGCCATCGTGGCGATCGCCGTGCCCAAGATCGCTGCACCAACGATGATGGAATCCGTTGTGATTGCGCCACTTGTGGCGTGCAGGAAGCGCTTGAAATGGTGTACGCAGGTTCTCTTCTTGATCTGTTTCATCAGGAATTGCCTCGATGATTGACGTTGGGCAAACTCTGCAAAATCATACACAGCCTTGTTCATTGTGCATAATTCAGTGTAAACTGTGGCGCCTATGAGGAAACATTAAGGATACCGGTAACTCATACCGAGCGCGCGATAGTGAAGATATCGGTCCGCCCATGCTTTGACCTGAGGACGGGATCTGCCTATAAGCAGGCATGAACAAGACAGGGTGCATGTGTGCTTCGCGCGATTTTTTCTTTCTTTGGCGGTTTTTTCAGTTTCCTCATCACGGGGATTCTGGCGGCTGCGCTGTTGGTGGCTGGTATCTTTTGGTATTACGCCCAAGACCTGCCAAGCCATGAGCAGCTAGCTAATTACGCGCCGCCTTCGATAAGCCGTATCTATTCGGGCGAAGGGCGACTGATCGACGAATTCGCGCAGGAACGCCGTCTGTTTACCCCGATCGAAGATATTCCCGATCTGGTCAAGCAGGCCTTCATCTCTGCCGAAGACCGCAATTTCTATGTTCACGGCGGGTTTGACCTGCGCGCCATCGTGGCTGCGGCCTATCAGGCAGTGCAGTCGCGCGGGCGCAACGTGCGGGGCGCGTCGACGATCACGCAGCAGGTGATGAAGAATTTCCTTCTGTCGGGCGACCGCACGGGTGAGCGCAAGATCAAGGAATTGATCCTTGCCAGCCGGGTTGAGGGGACACTGACGAAAGACCAAATTCTGGAGCTGTACCTGAACGAGATTTTCTTGGGCCAGAACAGCTATGGTGTGACCGCCGCCGCGCAAACCTATTTTAACAAGACGCTGGATGACCTGACGCTAGAGGAAGCCGCGTTTTTGGCAGCACTTCCGCAAGCCCCATCCAACTACCACCCGGTGCGCAACTATGACCGCGTCGTAGCGCGCCGCGGCTATGTTTTGGGTGAGATGCTGCGCAACGGGTATATCGACCGCCCGACCTATGACGCCGCCAAGGCGTTACCGCTGCGTACCGTGCAATCGGGCGATTTTCCAAGTCCGCGCGACGCGATGCCGCCACGCGACTACTTCACCGACGAAGTGCGCCGCCAATTGTCAGGCACCTTTGGCGAGGACGAATTTTTCGGTGGGGGCTTGAGCATTCGGGCGACGGTCGATCCCGACATGCAGAGCGAGGCGGCCCTCGCCTTGCAACGTGCGCTGGAACAATATGACCGAGGCTTGGGGCGCCTGCGCACGACTGGTCAGACAATCGCACCGGAACTTTTGTCTAACGAGGAAGACTGGCGCGCCGCCTTGGCCGAGATGGAGCTCGCCCGCGATGTGATGCTTGGCAACCGTTGGTATCCCGCCGTTGTGCTGGACGTAAATGCAGATCAGGCACGGCTGGGCATTGAAAACGTCCCGTCGGATGTGAATGCGCCGCATGTGGTGGACCGCCCCGATATAAGTTGGGCACGCGGGTCGCTGTCGGACAACCTGAACGTGGGCGACGTGGTTTATGTGCGCGCCATTACTTCCGATAGTGATGACAGCTTTCAGCGCTGGTCCTTGCGCCAGATCCCCGAAATCCAAGGCGGGTTCATGGCGATGGACGTCAATACCGGGCGGGTCATTGCTATGCAGGGGGGCTTTTCCTATCAGGATTCGGTGTTCAACCGCGCAACGCAAGCGCAGCGCCAGCCCGGCTCTGCCTTCAAGCCCTTCGTCTATGCGGCTGCGCTCGACAGCGGCTTTACCCCCGCGACGATTGTCATTGACGCGCCCATCGAGATTAACACCCCCCAAGGCATCTGGCGCCCGACCAATGCCACCAACCAATTCTACGGCCCGACGCCGGTACGGCGCGGGATTGAAATGTCGCGCAACCTGATGACCATTCGCTTGGCACAGGAAGTGGGCATGGATGTAGTTGGCGGCTATGCCGAACGCTTCGGCGTTTATGACCGCGCGCAGCAATTTCTGGCCAATGCGCTTGGGTCGCAGGAAACCACTTTGTTCCGCATGGTTGCCGCCTATGCCATGTTCGCCAATGGCGGCGAGCGGGTAGAACCCACATTGGTCGACCGTGTGCAGGACCGCTACGGGCGCACCATCTACCGCCATGACCAGCGCAATTGTGTCGATTGCGACGAAGCGGGGCTGGCCGATGGGCGCAAGCCATGGATCACCTCGAACCGTGCCCGGGTGATGGATGCGGTCACGGCCTATCAGCTGACTTCGATGATGCAGGGCGTGGTTGAGCGTGGCACCGCCGCGCGCACCGTTAACCTGCCTGTGCCGACCGCCGGCAAGACCGGCACCACGAACGAGGCTCGGGATGTCTGGTTCGTTGGGTACACGTCGAACATCGTGGCGGGCTGCTATCTGGGCTATGACCAACCACGTCCCTTGGGCCAAGGGGCAGGGGGCGGCACCATGTGCGGCCCGGTCTTCAACGAGTTCATGCTGGAAGCCGTCAAGAAATATGGCGGCGGGCGCTTCCGCGTGCCGGAAGAGGGCTATTTCCTGAAAATCGACCGCAATACCGGCGCGCGCCTGTCCGATGACGCATCTGGCCCGAATGTCGTGGCCGAATTCTTCCGCGAGGGTGAAGAGCCGATCTTTGGTCTGGCCGCGATCATCGATGGTGGCTTTGCCATGGGGGGCGATCTGCCCATGTTTGCACCCGGCGAGGAATACGAAGCGCTGGAGCGCGAAGATGCTGGCCGGGGCACGCCGCCGCCCGCCAGTTTTGGCACCGTCACCACAGGTGGCCTTTACTAACCAAGCTGCCCGCACCCTTGCCCAACCCGATGCGCCAAGCTATGCACCGGGTTCAACACGTATTCTGGAATATGGACCGTCGCAATGCGCTCTGAAACGCTTGGCCTGATCGAGCAGATCCGAAAATCACTGGCCCTATTGGGGCAGCGCATGGATATTGAAACAGCCCCGCACCGGCTGGAAGAATTTGACGCCATGACGGAAAACCCCGAACTCTGGAACGACCCCGCGCGCGCCCAAGCCCTGATGCGCGACCGCCGCATGTTGTCGGATGCGTTGGAAACCTACCGCTCCATCTCGCAAGAGCTGGAGGACCAGATCGGCCTCATCGAATTGGGCGAGGCCGAGAATGACTCCGATGTAGTCACAGAGGCCGAGGAAGAGTTGCGCAAACTTGCCAAAACCGCAGGCGAGAAGGAACTCGAAGCGCTGCTGAATGGCGAAGCCGATGCAAACGACACCTTCCTTGAAATCAATGCAGGTGCAGGCGGCACGGAAAGCTGCGATTGGGCGTCTATGTTGGCGCGCATGTATGTTCGCTGGGCCGAAAAGAAGGGCTATACGGTCGAATTGATGTCTGAGAGCGCGGGCGAAGAAGCGGGCATCCGCTCGGTCGCCTACAAGATCACCGGGCACAACGCTTACGGATGGCTGAAATCGGAATCGGGCGTGCACCGCCTGGTGCGCATCTCGCCCTATGATAGTTCGGCCCGGCGGCACACATCTTTCAGTTCGGTCTGGGTTTACCCCGTGGTGGACGACAATATCGAGATCGAGATCAACCCATCCGACATTCGCATCGACACCTACCGCTCTTCCGGCGCGGGCGGTCAGCATGTGAACACGACCGATTCCGCGGTGCGGATCACGCATATTCCGACCGGGATCGTCACCACGTCCAGTCAGAAATCGCAGCACCAGAACCGCGAAATTGCCATGAACGCTCTGAAATCGCGGCTGTATGAGATGGAATTGCGCAAGCGCACCGAGGCCATTGAAGCCGCGCATGACGCCAAGGGCGATGCGGGCTGGGGCAACCAGATCCGCTCTTACGTGCTGCACCCTTACCAGATGGTCAAAGACCTGCGCACAAGTTTCGAGACTTCGGATACCCAAGGCGTGCTTGACGGTGCGCTTGACGGCTTCATGGGGGCGACTCTGGCCATGGATGTGGCCGGAAAATCTCGGGCAGAGGCCAACGCTACCGATTGACGGACAAATTGTCGCAGCTATCATGATGCTTTCCTAGCAAGGGAGAGTGCCATGACGACAACCGAGTTTTCCAACACGTCCCGTAGCCCCAAGGTCCACCAGCTTGGAACCGACGACCTGCGCGCCGCGCTTGCGGCCGGATGGTCGGATTTCAGGCGCGCGCCGGCCTTTGGCTTGTTCTTCGCGCTGATTTATGTCGCCGGTGGGCTGGCCCTGTGGTTCGGGCTGGGTGCCATGGGCCAGCCGGTATGGTTCGTGCCCATCGCGGCAGGTTTCCCGCTGTTTGCCCCGTTTGCGGCCATTGGCCTATACGAGGTCAGCCGCCGGTTAGAGCAGGGCGAAAACCTGTCATGGCCCCCGATTCTGGGGGCACTGCGCGGACGCGGCGACGGTCAATTGGCGCTGATGGCGGTGGGCGTTTTGCTGGCATTCGGCTTCTGGATTGTGCTGGCGCGCAGCATTTTCGCCATATTCATGGCCCGCAGCGGCATCGGGTTCGATAGCCTTGACTTATTGTTCAGTGCGGATGGGATCAGCATGCTGATCATCGGCAGTGCGGTCGGTGCGGCCCTGGCGTTTGCGCTGTTCTCTGTCACGGTCATCTCGCTTCCGTTACTTCTGGATCGTCAGGTGGATTTCGTGACCGCGATCATCACCAGCGTTCAGGCCGTGCGCCATAACCTGCAAACCATGCTGATCTGGGCTGCTATCATTGCTGGGCTGATCTTTGCCGCCATGATCCCGGCTTTCCTAGGTCTGTTCGTTGTGTTGCCGGTTCTGGGGCATGCCACTTGGCACCTGTATCGGCGCGCGGTCGACTGATATTTCCAACGGCAGGTCAATAGACCTGCCGTTTTATTTATCTTGCATGACAATATGTCGCAGCCCTATCCTTTCCCAAAGGGAGGAACCGTCATGTCTGATAACCCAATTGCGTCTGCGCATTTGCCACCGTCTGAAATACCTGAACCCCGCGTGATCAGCACCAGCGATTTGGCCGGTGTGCTGCGCGCAGGTTTGGCCGATTTCAAACGCGCGCCGGGATTTGGGCTGGCATTTTCAGCATTTTATGTTCTGGGCGGGATTGTGCTGTATCTTGTCTTTGTCGCGTCGGGGCAAAGTTGGTGGTTCATCCCGGTCGCCGTTGGCTTCCCGCTGCTGGCACCTTTCGCCGCGACCGGCCTCTACGAGGTTAGCCGCCGTCTGGAAGCGGGCGAAAAGCTCGATTGGCCCGGTATCCTTGGCTGCGTTCTAGCCCAAAAGGACAGGCAGGTTCCGTCTATGGCCATGGTCATCATGCTAGCCTTCATGTTCTGGGTTTTCGTAGCACATACGACCTTTGCGCTATTTTTCGGCCTGCAACCGATCACCAGTTCCACAGCGGATATGCTGTTAAGCCCAACCGGATTGACCATGCTGGCGGTAGGAGGGGTTATCGGCGGGGCCATGGCAGCGATCATGTTTGCGCTGACCGTTGTAAGTTTGCCCTTGCTGCTTCATCGCGAGGTCGATTTTATCACCGCGATGATCACATCGGTTCGGGTTGTTATGTCGAACCTTGTGCCCATGGCCCTTTGGGCGCTGGTCATTTCCGGGCTGCTCTTCGTGGCTATGCTGCCGGCGTTTCTTGGGCTGTTTCTGGTTCTGCCGGTGCTGGGGCATGCAACATGGCATTTGTATCGGCACGTCTTGCCGTGACGTCTGCGCGTCCGCGCGAACAATCCCACAGTTGGACCCCAGATTGACCTCGCCTTTGCAACAGTAACTGGGGTCCGCGTTTGAAAAACCGGGTAAGGCCATATTTTTGCCCTTTTTTATTGGCAGCTTGAAACTCGAGTGTGATATGGAACGTTACGTGTGCGTGGGTGATTGTGTCCGCGTGCAGGTGCGGTGGGCCAGATCACTGGTTTTTTGCGCGTGAATTTCGCGCAGCCGATTGTGAGGTGGGAAGATGCCTGAAGTTGTAACAAACGATCTTATTATCCTTGCCGGTGAAGGGGTCGATGCCTCTAGCTTCGGCACAACCTATTCGTATGATCCTGATCCCGCTTCGTCTGAACTGGCTGGTGTTCTTGACGGCGCGACCTTTACAACTCCCGATGGAACCCCTGGTGAGATTATCCCGGTCGGCTCTACGGTAGAGATTGATGGAACAGAATACACACTGACCGAAGTGTATAGCTTCTGGGGTGAATTCACCAAAGTCGACCCGGCGACCGGGGCCACTTTCACAGATTCCGGTCAGACCGTTGGCTTAACTTTGACCGATGCCACGGGCGGCGAAATCAATGTGATCGCCCCGAGCGACTCGTTTACCGGCGATCCCGCACAATGGTCGCCCGGCCAGATTACCGATATCCGGATCGGGTCGGACCCGTTCACGACAGACGCCATCAACGAGGATTCTGATGGCAGTAAGCTTGGTGATGACGAGGATATCGAGCTGCCGTGCTTCGTGGCCGGTTCTATGGTCGACACGCACGAGGGGCTAAAGCGGGTTGAAGATATCGCGGTTGGTGACTTCATCCTGACTCGCGATAATGGGTATCAACAGGTGCGCTGGACAGGGCGCCACGCCCAGACAGAAGCTAGCATGATCGCACGCCCGGACCTTGCGTCGGTTATCGTGCGTCAAGGGGCCCTTGGGGCTGGTTTGCCGTTGCGCGACATGCGCGTCTCGCCATGGCATCGCCTGCTAATCTGTGGCCAACGTGCCGAGCTGCTATTCGACGAATATGAAGTTCTTGTGCCGGCTGTCCATCTTGTCGGCCAGCCCGGAATCGAGCGCGATACCGCGCCCCAGACCTATATCCACCTGATGTTCGATGAGCACCAGATCATCCGCGCCGATGGCGCTTGGAGCGAAAGCTTCCAGCCGGGTGTAAAAACCCTTGCCGGGATGGGAGAAGAACAGCGCGCTGAAATTTTCGCTTTGTTCCCGGAACTGGCAGATAAAAGTGGACAGGACGGCTATGTCTCGGCGCGTCTATCGCTGAAAGAGCATGAGGCGCGTGCGCTTCTTGCAGCCTAAACCGGCCCGGCCCAACTAATTTTTAATGCAATTCCCCGCCGTTTCGGCGGGGTTTTGCGTTCTCTAACCCACTCGTGCCAGACCCCGTCGTCAAGTTGCCTTGGTTCTGGGGCTGGACACTCGGAAGTTGCCAAGGCAATCTGGCCCAAACCGATGAAGGATTCCGTCATGCCTGTTGAAAGCAACCGTGGTGCCTTGATTACACTGTTTGCTGTGGTCGGTTGCCTTTGGTTCGGCTTGCACGCGGCTGAATATGTTGCCGCGCGCTACGCACCTCTCGGCGCCCTGATGGCGCTGCCAGAGGGCTATGGCCTATCCGCGCTGTTGCAATCTGTTCCGGCTTGGGCTTCTGGTGCGATTGGCGCGACCGTCTGGCTTGGGCTTCTCGGCTCTCTCTTGTTACTGTTGCAGGACCGTGCCTCCGTTCTGATCCTGTCGCTCGGCTTTTTGGCATCCTTGGTGGCGCTGGTATGGGCTTTTATGGCCATGGCCGAGGGATTCCTGATCTTGGGCGGTGTAAACGTGGTGCAGTTTACTGGCGCCTTGGCGGCGGTATCGGCGGGCTGTTGGCTCTATGCGCGCGTAGCCAAGCGCAGCGGCACCCTGTAACGCAGCTTTAATCTCTGATGGCATCCTATGCGCTGGTTCGCCCGAACCAGTGCGCTACCGTTCTTGCAAGGAGTGGTTTCATGACAATCCGAACGAACTTGGCCGATGCGGTCGGCAACACACCCCTCATTAAGCTGAACAAGGTCAGCGCCGCGACAGGCTGCACCATACTTGGCAAGGCGGAATTTCTGAATCCCGGCCAGTCGGTGAAGGATCGCGCGGCGCTTTATATCATCCGCGATGCTGTCGCGCGCGGCGCGCTTAAGCCGGGCGGCACAATTGTCGAGGGCACAGCCGGCAATACCGGGATCGGGCTGGCGCTTGTGGGCGCGTCGATGGGCTTTCGCACCGTCATTGTCATTCCTGAAACGCAAAGTCAGGAAAAGAAGGACATGTTGCGCCTTGCTGGCGCGCAATTGGTCGAAGTGCCAGCGGTTCCTTACAAAAACCCGAATAATTATGTGAAATATTCCGGGCGCTTGGCCGCCGAACTTGCCAAGACGGAACCCAATGGCGCGATCTGGGCCAATCAGTTTGATAATATCGCCAACCGTCAGGCGCATATCGAAACCACCGGCCCAGAGATCTGGGCGCAGACCGAGGGCCGTGTCGATGCCTTCATTTGCGCTGTCGGCTCTGGGGGCACGCTTGCGGGCGTGGGGGCCTATCTCCAGCCCAAAGGTGTTAAAATCGGGCTGGCCGACCCGGAAGGCGCGGGCTTGTTCAAGATCTATACCGGCCAAGACAACCCCGGAGATTCGATCACTGAAGGGATCGGGCAGGGGCGGATCACTGCCAATCTAGAGGGTTTCTCTCCAGATTTCTGTGCCCGTATCCCAGATGCCGAAGCCTTACCTTATGCGTTCGACATGTTGGCCGAAGAAGGGCTGTGCTTGGGTGGGTCATCGGGGGTCAACATCGCGGGTGCTGTGCGCATGGCGCGAGAGATGGGGCCGGGCCACACGATCGTGACCATCCTGTGCGATTACGGCACGCGTTACCAATCCAAGCTGTTCAACCCGGAATTCCTGCGCAGCAAGGGGCTGCCGGTTCCCGACTGGCTGACCCGCGCGGCACCTTCGCTTCCCGACGTTTCTACACTGGATACTGCCTGACCCATGTATTTTCTGAATCGCCTGCTAATCCTTGTTTTTCTTGGTCTTGTGCCTGTCACAGGTATAGCCCAAACACCACCAGAGACACAAAATGCGAGCGCTCCAACGACGCCGGATTACCAAGCGTGGAATGCACGCGCTGATGCGATTGAGAACGAAATCTCTGCCGAGGGCGTGACTCCCGAGCGACTAGAGCAGATCCGCACCGAATTGGCAGAGTTCCGGGCGCAGTTTCAAGCCGCGCAATCAGTCAACGGTCCCCAGATTGACAGTTTACGCCAGCAGCTAGACGCCTTGGGCGAGCCGCCCGAAGACCCGACGACCGAAGCGCCCGAAGTGGCCGAACGCCGTGCGCGATTGAACACCGAGCTTGCAGCGCTTCAGGCCCCTCGTTTAGCTGCGCAAGAAGCGTTCAGCAGGGCCAATGCGCTTGTGACCCGCGTGGATACAACTTTGCGGACATTGCAGGCTGACCTGCTTTTGGCGATAGAGCCTTACCCATGGAACCCGGCCAACTGGGTCGTGGCGTTGACAACGATATACGACGCTTCTGCCACGATCGTGCGAGAGGTGAACAACACACGCACCAGCCAGCTGCGCCTGCGCCAATTGCGCGAAAACTTGCCGCTGATCTTTGGCTTGCTGGTTTTCGGAGGGTTCGTGCTGTTGCGCGGGCGCAAATGGATCGAAGGTTTCGTGCTAAGTCTGCACAGCGGGCGCATTGGCACGCGGGTGCTGGGCAATTCGCCCAAAGGGCAAAGCCTGCTGGGGTTGGTGCTGTCGTTTAGTCAAGTCATCGTGCCAAGCCTTGCGGTGCTGGCGCTGTATAACGCGGCGCTGGCTTCGTCCATGCTGGGGCTGCGGGGCGATACGTTGGCCTTCGCAATTGCGCAGATGGGGATCATCTATTTCATCGCGCGCTGGATTGGGCTTTGGCTGTTTCCGGCTTCCGCCGATCTGCGTTCGCCCCTGCTGCTGACAGACGGTGAACGCCGCCAAGGCCGTGTGTTCGTGAACCTTCTGGGCTTTTTCGTGGGTCTATATGAAGCAGCCTTGATTTTCGTGAATGAAAGTGTTGCCGAACGCGCCGCAATTTCCGTCGTCGCTTTCCCGATCATCATTCTGACCGCTTTGGCCCTGTTCCGGCTGTCGCAATTGTTCGTTCAACACGCCAAGGCCAATGCGGCGTCGGACCAAGTTACCATCTTCAAAGACCGCGCCATTGGGCTTGTGGGGCGGGCGACCATGGCGGTCGCTGTTGCCGCGCCCGTTCTGGCAGGGCTTGGTTATCTGAATGCCGCCGAGGCTGTCTTGTTCCCGACGATTACATCGGTCGCGCTGTTCGCGGTATTGCTCCTCATCCAGCGGATCGTGGCAGATATTTCCGATCTGGTCACGAAACGCCCCAAAGATGCGCCAGAGCCGCTTCTGCCCGCGCTTTTCGGGTTTATGTTGGCTTTGGCCTCGCTGCCGCTTTTCGCCTTGCTTTGGGGCGTGCGCGCTACAGACCTGGCCGAGGTTTTCACCACCCTGATGGCGGGTTTCCAGATAGGCGAAACCCGCATTGCCCCTAGCGCGCTCTTGGTGCTTCTGGTGGTGTTCGGGATGGGGTATTACGCGACCCGCTTGTTGCAAGGGGCGCTTGGCTCGACCGTGCTGCCCAAAACCAAGATCGACAAGGGCGGCCAAAAGGCGATCATTTCGGGCACCGGCTATATCGGGATGTTCGCCGCCGCTTTGATTGCAATTTCTACGGCCGGCATTGACCTGTCAGGCCTTGCCATCGTGGCAGGGGCCTTGTCTGTCGGGATCGGTTTTGGTCTGCAAAACATCGTTTCGAACTTCATTTCGGGCGTGATCTTGCTGATCGAGCGGCCCATTGCCGAAGGTGACTGGATCGAGGTCGGGCCGACCATGGGCACGGTGAAATCCATCTCCGTCCGCTCGACGACGATAGAGACTTTTGATCGCACCGATGTCATCGTGCCCAATACCGACCTGATCGCCGGGTCTGTGACCAACTGGACCCGCTACAACAAGACCGGGCGCATTATCGTGCCTGTGGGTGTGGCCTATGGCACCGACACGCGCCGGGTAGAGCGTATTCTGCAAGAGATTGGCGATGCGCAACCCTTGGCGCTTCTGGATCCGGCTCCGACGGTTTTGTTCACTGATTTCGGGGCCGATGCGCTGATGTTTGAATTGCGTATGATACTGAGTGATGTCAGCTTCGGGCTGTCTGTGCGCACCGAAATTCGCCACCAGATTGCCGAGCGATTCAAGGAAGAGGGGATCGAGATACCCTTCGCCCAGCGTGATATCTGGTTGCGTAACCCCGAAGCTTTGCGCCCGGATTATCAAGCGCCCGTCAATCCAGAAGTGCCCTTGGCGTCAGAGCGCCGCGCGGTCGAGCTGCGCCGCGATGAGATTGATACCGATTATCAAGACGGCGACGGCGACAGCCGCTAACGCTGCCACGGGTTGCGCAACTTGCCTGTGCTTGGAAAGCCGGTCTTCCCAAGCCGGTATGTGGCATCCGGGTGCGGCGGGTGACCGTGGGTCTTGGCCCATAATGCCCGCCCGCCTTGCTTGAGCCACAGGGGCAAGGCCAGCACAACACCGGCGATGAACCCGCCAATATGCGCCCAATAGGCGACACCGTCTTCCGCGGCGGTCGGGCCAAGCCCTGCAAAGACCTGCATCCCAAACCACCCGCCCAGCACCAGCCATGCCGGAATGGGGATGATACGAAAATAAATTAGCAGGAACAGGAACATGTCCACGCGCGCACGCGGATACATTAGCAGGTAGCCGCCCAATACACCTGCAATGGCCCCGGACGCGCCCACCATGGGGATATAGCTTTGTGGTTCAGACAGGTATTGCGCCAGCCCCGCCGCGACACCGCAGGCAAGGTAGAAGGCCAGAAAGGGCAGGTGGCCCCACGCTTCTTCCATATTGTCGCCGTATATCCACAGAAACAACATGTTGAAGGCCAGATGCATCAGCCCTCCATGCAGGAATTGATGCGTGATCAGCGTGTCATAACCTTGCCCCGCGTCTATGACGGCAGGCACCATGCCCCATTGCAGGAAAAAGCGCGACAACGCGGCATCATTGCTGAATAAGCCATAATACCCAAGGAAAACCAAAATGTTCGCGGCCAGCAGCGCGTAGGTCACATAAGGTCTGCGGTCGCTGGGGTTGTGGTCCCGAATCGGGATGAGCATTCTCACCCCTCCGGGCGACAAAAACATGGCCCGCGCGAAGGTCGCGCGGGCCGGAAGCGTTTAATCAGCCGTCAGAAGCGGGGGCTTGTTGCCGGTGATGCGCTTGGCATCCGGCCCTTCCATGTCAAGCACCAGCGCCCCATCACGGATACGCACATGCACAACACCGCCCTTGGTCAGCTTGCCGAATAGCAGTTCTTCGGCGAGCGGTTTCTTAATGTGTTCTTGGATCACACGGCCCAGCGGACGCGCGCCCATCTTGTCGTCATAGCCTTTTTCGCCCAGCCAATGCGCGGCCTCTTCCGACAGGTCAATTGTGACGTTGCGGTCCAGAAGTTGCGCTTCCAGTTGCAGTACGAATTTCTCGACCACCTGCATGATAATGCTGCGGCCAAGCGGCGCGAAGCTGATGACCGCGTCCAGACGGTTGCGGAATTCGGGCGTGAACGTGCGCTCGATCGCAGCGGTATCTTCGCCCTCGCGCCGGTCGCGGCCAAAGCCGATGGCTGCCTTGGCCATGTCCGCGGCCCCTGCATTCGAGGTCATGATCAAGATCACGTTGCGGAAATTGACAGTGCGACCATTGTGGTCAGTCAATTGCCCGTTATCCATGACCTGCAACAAGATGTTGTACACATCCGGATGCGCTTTTTCGATCTCGTCCAGCAGCAACACACAATGCGGGTGCTGGTCAACCCCGTCGGTCAGAAGCCCGCCTTGATCAAAGCCCACATAGCCCGGAGGGGCGCCGATCAAGCGGCTGACGGCGTGTTTCTCCATGTATTCCGACATGTCGAAGCGCAGCAATTCCACGCCCAGAATGTCGGCCAATTGCTTGGCGACTTCTGTCTTGCCCACACCGGTCGGCCCAGCGAACAGGTAGTTGCCAATCGGTTTTTCCGGCTCGCGCAGACCTGCGCGCGACAGCTTGATGGCCGAAGACAATGCGTCGATGGCGGCATCCTGCCCGAAAACCACGCGCTTCAACGACCGTTCCAGATCGCGCAGCAATTCCGCATCGTCCTTGGTCACGTTCTTCGGCGGGATGCGGGCAATCTTGGCCACGACCGCTTCAATCTCTTTCGGAGAGATGGTCTTGCGGCGCTTGGAATCTGGCAGCAGGTGTTGCGCCGCGCCCGCCTCGTCGATCACGTCGATCGCCTTGTCGGGCAGTTTGCGGTCGTTGATATAGCGCGCTGCCAGTTCCACCGCGGTCTTGATCGCGTCATTCGTGTAGCGAATGTCGTGATGCTCTTCGAAATAGGGTTTAAGGCCCATCAGGATCTTGATGCTGTCCTCGACCGTCGGCTCGTTCACGTCAATCTTCTGGAAGCGCCGCGACAGGGCGCGGTCCTTCTCGAAATGCTGGCGGAATTCCTTGTAGGTGGTCGACCCCATGCAGCGCAGCTTGCCGCCTTGCAGCGCGGGTTTCAGCAGGTTCGAAGCGTCCATCGCGCCGCCAGAGGTTGCGCCTGCGCCGATCACGGTGTGAATTTCGTCGATGAACAGAACCGCGTCGGGGTGGTCTTCCAATTCCTGAACAACAGCTTTGAGCCGCTCTTCAAAATCGCCCCGGTAGCGGGTGCCCGCCAACAAAGCGCCCATATCGAGCGAAAAGATGGTCGAGCCAGACAGAACGTCGGGGGTTTCTCCTTCGACGATTTTCTTGGCCAGACCTTCGGCAATCGCGGTTTTGCCCACGCCCGGATCGCCCACCAGAAGCGGGTTGTTCTTGCGGCGGCGGCAGAGCACCTGAATGCAGCGCTCGACTTCTGACGCGCGCCCGATCAGCGGGTCCACCTCACCCTTGCGGGCTTTCGCGTTCAGATCCACGCAATATTTGCCCAGTGCGGTCTCTTTGGATTTTTCTTCGCTTTTGGTTTGTTCGGCTTGTTCTTCTTCGGCGCCGGTTACCGGGCGTTCTTCGCTGAACTGGCTGTTCTTTGCCACGCCATGGGCAATGAAATTGACCGCGTCATAGCGGGTCATATCTTGCTCTTGCAGGAAATAGGCCGCGTTGGATTCGCGTTCGGCAAAGATGGCGACCAGCACATTTGCACCCGTCACTTCATTGCGACCAGAGCTTTGCACATGGATAGCCGCGCGCTGGATCACGCGCTGGAAGGCAGCCGTCGGCACCGCTTCGGACCCTTCGATATCGGTCACAAGCGAAGACAATTCGTCTTCGATGAATTCCAGCAAGGTTCCGCGCAGCGCGTCCAGATCGACATTGCAAGCTTGCATCACGCGTTTCGCGTCTGGCTCGTCGATCAGGGACAGCAGCAAATGTTCCAGCGTTGCGAATTCGTGCCGCCGGGCATTGGCCAAAGCCAGGGCACCGTGGATGGATTGCTCCAGAGTTGTTGAGAATGATGGCACGTCAGACGCTCCTGTTTCTGGATGGCAGTCAGGCTTTTGATCCGCCGCCATGTTCGCCTCATGGTGTTAAACTTCGGTTTTATTCCTCATCCTTCAAGTGTTTTTTTGGGCAAAGCGCATTCGAGCCACAAGATGCAGGGAAAAGTGATCAGAAACGATCCTTCCGGGCGCGCAGTTCGGCGAATGTTTCCGCGTCGCTGGCGCCTTCCATCCCTAGGCTGGCTTTCATCTGGTCTGATGTGGCGCGCAAAAAGGGGTTGGTGGCCTTTTCTTCGGCAAGCGTGGCGATGGCCATAGGCGCGTTTTGGCGGCGCATATCCTCGAATGCGGCAATGCGGGCGGCGAGGGCGGAGTTTTCTGCGTCCACGCTTTGGGCAAAAGCCGCGTTGCCTGCCGAATAGTCATGGCCAGAGCAAACGCGCGTTGCATCGGGCAGGGCGCTCAGCTTGCACAGGCTCTCCCACATCTGGGCGGGCGTGCCTTCAAACAAGCGGCCACAGCCCATGGCCATCAGGCTGTCGGCGGTGAACACCAATTCGCTTTGCGGAAAATGAAACGCAATGTGACCAATCGTATGTCCTGACACGTCAATGACATGCACATCCTCGCTGCCAAAAGACAGGCGGTCGCCTTCCCGCAGGGCGTGGTCCAAGGGCGGTAGGCGATGGGCATCCGCCGCAGCGCCCCAAACCTGCGCGCCGGTTGCCGCGCGCAACTCTGCGACCCCGCCGATATGGTCGTTATGATGATGCGTGATCAAGATATGCGAGAGTGTCCAGCCTTTGTCGGCCAGTGCAGCCAAGATCGGGCCTGTTTCGGGCACGTCCACCACGGCGGTTTGCCCGCTTTCTGCATCGTGCAGCAAGTAGGCGTAATTATCACTCAGGCAGCGCAGGGCCAGAAGTTCAAGGGGCATGGCGTTTTCCTTCGCTTGGGGTATGGTCAGGGTCAGGCTAAGCGCAACAGTGCCGCACAGTGCCGCCATGTGCAACGAGGACAACATGCACCATGACGTGATCGCTCTGCGCGACTTTTACTACACCACGTCGCTGGGGCGGGCGGCGCAAAAGGCGTTGCGCGACCAATGCCTTGCGCAATGGCCGGAAATGGTGGGCAAGGATGTGGCGGGCTTTGGTTTTGCCGTGCCGCTGCTGCGCCCATGGCTGGCGCCTGCGCGGCGCGTGATCGCGCTGATGCCCGCGCAACAAGGGGTTATGCATTGGCCAGCAGAGGCCGCGAACCATTCCGTGCTGACAGAGGAAACCAACTGGCCTCTCGCCACAGACAGCATTGACCGGCTGGTGATGTTGCATGGGTTAGAAACCTGCGACCGGCCGGCGGCTTTGCTGGAAGAGGCCGCGCGCGTGCTGCGCGTGGGCGGCGAGGCGCTCTTCATCCTGCCCAACCGCTCTGGCTTGTGGGCGCGCATGGATGGCACGCCCTTCGCGCTGGGGCGGCCCTATTCGACGGGCCAGATCGGGGCGCTTTTGCGCGATCATGGTTTTCAGATCTGCGATAATGGCGGCGCGCTGTTTTTCCCGCCGCGCGACAACAAACGCTGGCTTCGTTGGGCGATGTGGCTGGAACGGTTCGGCCGCCGCATGGTGCGGTTGCGGGCCGGGGGGGTTTTGGTGGTGCGCGCGCGCCGGGTGGTCGATACCCCAACAAGCGGCCTTGCGATCCGGGACCGGCGGCCTTTGCGAATCCTCGACGGTGTCACGCAACCTGCCGGCACCCGTCCGGCATGGCGCAACCATCGATGAATGGGTTGCGAGAATCGTTTGCGCGCGCCCGCCCCGTTTGCCCGTTTTCAGCGCCAGATCGGATGATAGCGCAAGCGCATGACGCATTGGTGCCATCAACATGCAGATTTCGTCCTGCTTTGGCCTCAACATGTGGCCTTGGCGGTTGCAGCATCAAAAGGGCTCTGCTAAACCCGCGCCGATTTCACATGCCGCGACAGCGTTGCACAACTGGCATCAGGCCAGGGCGCAAGGTCCGGTGCAACCAGATGGAAGGGTGGACGTGTCCGAACCAGCTTCGATCTCCTCCGGCATTGCGCAACGCTATGCCACAGCCATTTTCGAGCTGTCGAAGGAAGCAAGTGCGCTGAGCGCGCTGGAAAACGATGTTGACGCGCTAGACGGCGCGCTGACCGACAGCGCAGAACTGCGTGACCTGATTTCTTCGCCAGTTTATTCCCGCGACGACGTGACCCGCGCAATCGGGGCTGTGGCCGCGAAGATGGGTCTGTCGCAGGCGGTTGCCGGTGGCCTTGGCCTGATGGCCTCGAAGCGGCGCATGTTTGCCCTGCCACAAGTGATTGCCGCGCTTCGCGCCATGATCGCGGATGAAAAGGGCGAAGTTACCGCGGAAGTAACCTCTGCCAAGGCCCTGAGCGAAGCGCAGGAAGCCGAACTGGTCAAGACGCTGAAAGCGCGTGTTGGCAAAGAAATCAAACTCAAACTCGTCGTCGATGAATCGCTCATCGGCGGTCTTGTCATCAAGGTGGGCTCGCAAATGATCGACACGTCGATCCGCGCGCAGCTCGCGGCCCTCAAGAACAGCATGAAAGAGGTCGGATAAATGGGTATCCAAGCTGCTGAGATTTCTGCCATCCTGAAAGAGCAGATCAAGAACTTCGGTCAGGATGTCGAAGTCGCCGAAGTGGGCCGCGTGCTCTCTGTTGGTGACGGTATCGCCCGTGTGCATGGTCTGGACAACGTTCAGGCCGGCGAGATGGTCGAATTCCCCGGCGGTGTGCGCGGTATGGCGCTCAACCTTGAAGCCGACAATGTGGGTATCGTTATCTTCGGCGATGACCGCGGCATCAAGGAAGGCGACACCGTCAAGCGCACCAAGTCCATCGTGGACGTGCCGGTGGGCGACGAATTGCTGGGCCGCGTTGTCGACGGTCTGGGCAACCCGATCGACGGCAAAGGCGAAATTAAGACCACCAAGCGCTCGGTCGCGGACGTGAAAGCCCCTGGCATCATCCCGCGTAAATCGGTGCATGAGCCGATGGCAACCGGTCTGAAATCCGTGGACGCCATGATCCCGGTTGGCCGTGGACAACGCGAATTGATCATCGGCGACCGTCAGACGGGTAAAACCGCCGTGGCGCTCGACACGATCCTGAACCAGAAATCCTACAACGAAGCTGCGGGCGACGATGAGAGCAAGAAGCTCTACTGCGTCTACGTTGCAATCGGCCAGAAGCGCTCGACCGTGGCGCAGCTGGTGAAGAAGCTGGAAGAAACCGGCGCGATTGACTACACGATCGTGGTGGCTGCCACCGCATCTGACCCCGCGCCGATGCAGTTCTTGGCCCCCTACGCCGCGACCGCGATGGCCGAGCATTTCCGCGACAATGGTCGTCACGCGCTGATCATCTACGATGATTTGTCCAAACAGGCCGTAGCTTACCGCCAGATGTCGTTGCTGCTGCGCCGTCCGCCGGGTCGCGAAGCTTATCCGGGTGACGTGTTCTACCTGCACTCCCGCCTGCTGGAGCGGTCTGCAAAGCTGAACGAAGATCACGGCGCAGGGTCTTTGACCGCGCTGCCGATCATCGAAACCCAAGGCGGCGACGTGTCGGCCTTTATTCCGACCAACGTGATCTCCATCACCGACGGTCAGATCTTCCTCGAAACCGAACTGTTCTATCAGGGCATCCGTCCGGCTGTGAATACCGGTCTGTCGGTGTCGCGCGTGGGCTCTTCGGCGCAAACCAACGCGATGAAATCGGTCGCAGGGCCGGTGAAGCTGGAACTGGCACAATACCGTGAAATGGCGGCCTTTGCGCAGTTTGGCTCTGACCTTGATGCGTCGACCCAGAAACTGCTGAACCGTGGCGCACGTCTGACCGAGCTGATGAAGCAAGGCCAGTATTCGCCGATGACCAACGCGGAAATCGTCTGCGTCATCTACGCGGGCACGCAGGGCTATCTGGACAAGATCGCCGTCAAGGACGTGGGTCGCTACGAAGCGGGCCTGCTGGCGCATCTGCGCGGCAAGCATAAGGCGCTTCTGAATGACATGACCGTCAATGACCGCAAGGTGAAGGGCGAATTGGAAGACAAGATCCGCGCAGCACTCGACGAATTCGCGAAAGATTTCGCCTGAGGGCGGTGAGAGGACAAGCGTATGCCTAGCCTCAAGGACCTAAAAAACAGGATCGCGAGCGTCAAATCGACGCGCAAGATCACCAAAGCAATGCAGATGGTCGCGGCGGCGAAACTTCGCCGCGCCCAGGATGCGGCCGAAGCCGCGCGGCCCTATGCCGACAAGATGGCCACTGTCGTGAACGGCCTTGCAGCTTCGGTTGCAGGGTCGGACACGGCGCCGAAGTTGCTGGCCGGCACTGGCAGCGACAAGACGCATCTGTTGGTCGTCATGACCGCAGAGCGCGGTCTCTGCGGGGGCTTCAATTCGTCCATCGTGAAGCTGGCGCGCATTCATGCGAACAAGCTGGTGGCGGAGGGCAAGACCGTCAAGATCCTGACGGTCGGCAAGAAAGGCCGCGAACAGCTCAAGCGCGATCTGGGGGCCCATCTGGTTGCCCATATCGACCTGAGCGAAGTCAAGCGCGTCGGCTATCAGAACGCGGCAGATGTGGCGAACAAGGTGTTCGACATGTTCGATACGGGCGAGTTCGACGTGGCGACGATCTTCTTCAACCGATTTGAGTCGGTCATCAGCCAGATCCCGACGGCGACGCAGGTGATTCCTGCCGTTGTGCCGGAAGGAGCGGAAGCTGCCGCGCTTTACGATTATGAACCATCGGAAGAGGCGATCCTTGCCGACTTGCTGCCACGCGCAGTGACCACGCAGATCTTCACCGCTCTTCTGGAAAATGGCGCTTCCGAGCAGGGCGCGCGGATGTCCGCCATGGACAACGCGACCCGCAACGCAGGCGACATGATCGACCGGTTGACGACCGAATATAACCGCTCGCGTCAGGCGTCGATCACCAAAGAGCTTATCGAGATCATTTCGGGCGCCGAGGCGCTCTGACGAACCCGGAGAAATAGACAATGGCTTCAAACGGCAAAATTGTGCAGGTCATCGGCGCCGTCGTCGACGTGCAGTTCGACGGCGATCTGCCGCCCATTCTGAACGCGCTGGAAACCGACAATAACGGTAAGCGCCTGGTGCTGGAAGTGGCGCAGCACTTGGGCGAAAGCACCGTGCGCACCATCGCCATGGACGCGACCGAAGGTTTGGTTCGTGGCCAGAGCGTGTCCGATTCCGGCGAACCGATCATGGTTCCCGTGGGCGACGCCACGCTGGGCCGCATCCTGAATGTGGTGGGCGAACCCGTGGACGAAGGCGCACCGCTGGAAGCCGCGGAACGCCGCGCCATCCACCAGCCTGCGCCCGGCTTTGCCGAGCAATCGACCGAGTCGGAAATCCTTGTCACCGGCATCAAAGTCATCGACCTGCTGGCGCCTTATTCGAAGGGCGGCAAGATCGGTCTGTTCGGCGGTGCCGGTGTGGGCAAGACCGTTCTCATCATGGAACTGATCAACAACATCGCGAAAGTGCACTCCGGCTATTCCGTGTTCGCCGGTGTGGGGGAACGGACCCGTGAGGGCAACGACCTTTACCACGAGATGATGGAATCGGGCGTTATCAACATCGACAATCTGTCAGAGTCCAAGGTGGCGCTGGTATACGGCCAGATGAACGAACCGCCCGGCGCACGTGCACGCGTGGCTTTGACCGGTCTGACGCTGGCCGAGCAGTTCCGCGACCAGTCGGGCACGGACGTGTTGTTCTTCGTGGACAACATCTTCCGCTTCACGCAGGCAGGCTCTGAGGTGTCGGCCCTTCTGGGTCGTATTCCCTCCGCCGTGGGCTACCAGCCGACGCTGGCAACCGATATGGGCGCGCTGCAAGAGCGCATCACATCGACCAAGGCTGGCTCGATCACCTCGGTTCAGGCAATCTACGTGCCTGCGGATGATTTGACCGACCCTGCGCCGGCAACGTCCTTCGCGCACTTGGATGCAACCACCGTTTTGAGCCGTGCGATTTCGGAGCTGGGCATCTACCCGGCTGTGGACCCGCTCGATTCCAACTCGCGCCTGATGGACCCGACCTATATCGGGGAAGAGCATTACAACGTGGCCCGCGACGTTCAGGGTATCTTGCAGCGTTACAAGTCGCTGCAGGACATCATCGCCATTCTAGGGATGGACGAATTGTCGGAAGAGGACAAGCTAACCGTGGCCCGCGCCCGGAAAATCCAGCGTTTCCTGTCGCAGCCCTTCGACGTGGCAAAAGTGTTTACCGGCTCTGACGGCATCCAGGTGCCGCTGGAAAAAACTATCGCATCCTTCAAGGCCGTGGTTGCCGGGGATTACGACCACCTGCCGGAAGGCGCCTTCTACATGGTCGGCGATATCGACGATGTGATCGCCAAGGCAGAGAAGATGGCCGCTGCGGCCTAAAAGTGGTTCGGCGTCCGGGGGCGGTATTCGCCGCCCCGGACCTGCCAAATGGAGGGCCGTATGGCTGATATGTTGCAATTCGATCTGGTCAGCCCAGAGCGTAAGCTGGCCTCTGGCCAAGCACGGGCCGTGCAGATCCCCGGTGCCGATGGCGACCTGACCGCCATGCCCGACCACGCGCCCACTATCACCACCCTGCGCCCCGGCGTGTTGGTGGTGGAAGGGGCTTCTGGCGAAGAACGCTATGTCGTGACCGGCGGCTTCGCCGAGATCAGCCCCGAAGCGACGACGGTTCTGGCCGAGCGCGCCTATCCGGCTGCGGGGGAAGAGGCCCGAGCGGCGTTGCAGGACATCCTTGCTGACGTGCGCAGCAAGGCCAGTGCGGCCTCTGGTGCCGACAAGGACGTTCTGGACAAGACCGCTGACGATCTGGCGAAAGTGATCGACGGGCTGTAAGCCTTAGATCTCTGATTAAATAGAAAAACCCCGGTCCAACAGGTCCGGGGTTTTTCTTTGGGTTTTTAGGTTCACTCGGGCAGTTTCAGTCGCCCAAGACGACCAAAGCATGCCGTTTCTTGCCCGCCGACAGTTTCATCGGCTGCATCAATACGCCCGCATCCACCATCTGCCCTGCATCGGTGACAGTCACGTCATTGGCTTTCGCGCCGCCCTCGGCAATCAGTCGTTTGGCGTCTTTGCCCGACGCGGCCAGCCCTGCGCGCACGAATAGCTGCGCCATAGACAAACCATCGCCCAGATCGGCGGGCGACAGTGCCAGCGTCGGCAGGTCGTCGCCTGCGCCGCCTTTCTCGAACACCTCACGCGCGGTGGCCGCTGCCGCTGCCGCAGCCTCGGCCCCGTGGCAAAGCGTCGTCACCTCGTTTGCCAAGATGATCTTCGCCGCG
>CAYNWX010000136.1:0-31443 GCA_964401005.1 uncultured Natronohydrobacter sp. | reverse complement strand
AGCCACTTACGATCCAACCGCCGCCACTGCACGCCATAAATGGCGTGGCGTGCAGTGGCTTCCAATACCTCGGAAGCCTGCCAAATCCATAAGACAAGACGCTTGGATTCGTCCCAAGTGAATGTGCCTGTCATTGTTGGACCTCAATAGAATTTCCATTTCGTTGCACTCCATCCTAATCGCCCTCTATTTGGGACTTGATATGTATATACACACTGCCTACACATTCCGCAACCCCTTCAATTCTGTCGCCCAAGCCTCTATCTGAGCAGGAACACCAGAAGGGACGCCCCATGACCGACCTGACCCCGCGCGAAATCGTGTCTGAATTGGACCGCTTCATCATCGGCCAAGCCGAGGCCAAACGCGCGGTGGCGGTGGCGCTGCGCTCGCGCTGGCGTCGCAAGCAATTGGCGGCGGAATTGCGGGACGAGGTGTATCCCAAGAACATCCTGATGATCGGCCCGACCGGCGTGGGCAAGACCGAGATCAGTCGCCGCTTGGCGAAGCTGGCGAAAGCGCCGTTCATCAAGGTCGAGGCCACGAAATTTACCGAGGTAGGTTATGTGGGCCGGGATGTGGAACAGATTATCCGCGATCTGGTCGATGCCGCGATTGCCCAGACCCGCGAACAGATGCGCGAGGCTGTGAAGGCCCGCGCGCATCAGGCCGCCGAGAACCGGGTGATTGAAGCCATCGCCGGCAAGGACGCGCGCGAGGCCACGCGCGAGATGTTCCGCCGCAAGCTGCTTGCGGGCGAGTTGGACGACACCGAAATTGAGATCGAACTGGCCGATACCAGCAACCCGATGGGCGGCATGTTCGACATGCCGGGCCAGCCACCGCAGATGATGAATATCGCGGACCTGTTCGGCAAGGCGCTGGGCGGGCGCACAACGCGCAAGAAGGTGACGGTCCGGGAGAGCCATGATCTGTTGATCGCGGAAGAGGCCGACAAACTGCTGGATGATGAAGCCGTGAAACTAGCCGCATTGGAGGCCGTGCAGGAAAACGGTATTGTTTTCCTTGACGAAATCGACAAGGTCTGCGCGCGGACCGATGCGCGCGGGGCTGATGTCAGCCGCGAGGGTGTGCAGCGTGACCTGCTGCCGCTGATCGAGGGGACGACCGTCAGCACCAAGCACGGGGCGGTCAAGACCGACCATATCCTGTTCATCGCCTCGGGTGCTTTCCATGTGGCCAAACCATCGGACCTGCTGCCCGAATTGCAGGGGCGTTTGCCGATCCGGGTGGAATTGCGACCCCTGACCGAGGCCGATTTTGTCCGCATTTTGACGGAAACCGACAATGCTCTGACCCGGCAATATACGGCGCTTATGGGCACCGAGGAGGTCAATGTCACCTTCGCCGAAGACGGGATCGCGGCACTGGCGCGGATTGCCGCCGAGGTGAACCAATCGGTCGAGAATATCGGGGCGCGACGGCTTTATACAGTGATGGAGCGCGTGTTCGAGGAATTGTCCTTCCATGCGCCTGACCGCGCGGGGCAAGCAGTGGTCGTCGACGCCGCTTTTGTCGAGCGCAATATCGGAGATCTGTCGCGCTCTGCCGATCTGAGCCGTTACGTGCTGTAGCACTGGACGCGTCGGGGGATATTCCTATATATTCGCTCAGGAAATAGATTTTCGAAAGGAAGGGCCGCGCCATGCCACAGGATGAAGGCGATCTGCTGATCAAGCCCTCCAGCACTGACCACCCGCTCTATGAGCCGTTGGTGGAAGCCTGCAAGACGGTCTATGACCCTGAAATCCCGGTCAATATCTTCGATCTGGGCCTGATCTACACGATCACGGTTTCGGAGGCGGGCGAGGTCGACGTTATCATGACTCTCACTGCGCCTGGGTGCCCGGTCGCTGGCGAAATGCCCGGTTGGGTTGCCAATGCCATGGAAGCGGTGCCGGGCGTGCAATCCGTTAATGTCGAGATGACCTTCGACCCGCAATGGGGCATGGACATGATGTCGGACGAAGCGCGGTTGGAACTGGGGTTCATGTGATGGATGTGGTCTTGTCCGAACGTGACAAGATGTTGTCGGGCGCGCCTTATGACCCGGCTTGCCCTGAACTTGTGGCACTGCGCAAGCATGCACAGGCTCTGATGCGCGACTATAACCAAACTATCTTTGGCGATGCGCAGCGCGCAGAGCTTATGCAGGGGCTGCTTGGCACGTGGAACGGCGCAGTCATCCGCGCGCCCTTTCACGTGGATTACGGGGTGAATATCCATTTCGGGCCGGGGTGCTTTGCGAATTTCAACCTTGTCGTGCTGGATGTGTGCGAAGTGCGCATTGGCGCGCGCACCCAGATCGGCCCCAACGTGCAGATCTTGACCGCCGACCACCCGCGCGATGCGGCGTCGCGCGCCAAAGGTATTGAGTGGGGAAGCCCAATCACCATTGGCGAAGACGTCTGGATCGGCGGCGGCGCGATCATCCTGCCCGGTGTGACCGTGGGCGATGGGGCCATTATCGCCGCCGGTGCTGTTGTGACACGCGACGTGCCGGCTGGCGCAACTGCGAAGGGCAATCCTGCGCGGTGCAATATAGGAAGTGAGGGCTGATATGTTTGGCATTCCCGGCAAATCCCCGGTGACGATGACCCCTGCCGCCGTGCGCCAGATCAAGCGCCTGATGGAGCGCGAGGGCGCAAAGGGCCTGCGCGTGGGCGTGAAGAAGGGTGGCTGCGCTGGCATGGAATACACCATGGAAACCGCGCAAGAGGTTGGCCAGCACGAGGAAGTCATCGAACAGGATGGCGCTTGTGTGCTGATCGCACCGATGGCGCAGATGTTCTTGTTCGGCACGGAAATTGACTATGAAACCAGCCTTCTGGAAAGCGCTTTCAAATTCCGCAACCCGAACGTGACAGAGGCCTGCGGGTGCGGTGAATCGATCAAGTTCGATGATGTCGATACACTGACCGAGCGGATGAACTCAGCCCGCGCCCAAGGCTGATTGCATCCAAGGGCGCGCCCGCGTACTTTTGTTAGCACATAACAGGAGAACATCATGCCCTGCAAACTTGCCGCCGGAAACTGGAAGATGAATGGCCTGCGCGCTGATCTGGACGAGTTGCCCAGGCTGGTCGCCACGCAGCCCGCGCCAGAATGCGGTGTCTTGATCTGCCCCCCGGCTACCCTTTTGGCACCTATGGCGGCGGTTGCAGAGGGCAGCCATGTTCAGCTTGGCGGGCAGGATTGCCACATCGGCACCAGCGGCGCGCATACCGGCGACATATCCGCCACCATGCTGGCAGATGCCGGGGCGCGCTATGTGATCTTAGGGCATTCCGAGCGGCGCGCAGACCATGGCGAGGCGTCAAGTCTAGTGGCCGCCAAGGCGCGCGCGGCGAATGCGGCAGGGCTGATCGCCATTATCTGCGTGGGAGAGACAGAGGCAGAGCGCGATGCAGGCCGCACGCTGGAAGTGGTCTTGGCGCAGTTGCAAGGCTCGACCCCGGACGGCGCCGATGCCGCTAATACGGTCATTGCTTACGAACCGGTCTGGGCCATTGGCACAGGTCGCACGCCCACGCTAGAGCAAATTGCCGAGGTGCATGATGCATTGCGTGCCGCTGTACCCGATGCGGGCATGTCCTTGCTGTATGGCGGTTCTGTCAAACCCGGCAATGCCGCCGAAATATTCGCGCTGGAAAACGTTGATGGCGCTTTGGTGGGTGGGGCCTCGTTGAAAGCGGCCGATTTCGGCGCGATCATAGCCGCGCTGGACGCCGCTTAGACCCGGTGTCGCAAACTGGGTGTGGCGATTGCCGCAAATAACACGCCGCCCACGAAGCCGCCCAGATGCGCTTCCCATGCCAGCATGCCCGACATCAGCAACCACAGCACGATGTTCAGCACCGCAAGCCCGACCAGCGAACGCCAAAGCGGGCGCATGGGGCTGCCAAGATGATGGCGCAACTGCCATTCCCAGAACTTCCACGCGCCGATCAGGCCGAACACTGCCCCGGACGCGCCCACCATTGGGGTTTCGGATTGTGACAGCAGCGCAAATCCCACGCCCCCCGCGAATGCACTGACCGCATAGAGCAAAAGGAAGCCCTTTTGGCCAATTCGGGCGACAACAATGCCCCCAAGCGCCAACACTGCAACCATATTGCCCAAAAGGTGCAGCAAGCTGCCATGCAAGGCGGCATGGGTGAAGAACATAGCAACCGATTGGCCGGGATAGACGGGTTCCCACCCGTTCAGCAGGCCGTTCCAGAATGCGCCGTGCATCAAAAAAACGCCGCGCAGCCGCTCGAAGCCCAGAAGGCCGGATTCGCCAAGTGTCAGCATGATCTCTGGCACGCAGGTCAATGCAACCAGCCACAGGACGGCGGGTGTATTGGCGATAGTCGGAAAGACGATATTGCGCGGAGCCATAAGCGCGGCTTTGACATTCTCTTCCACGATATGCAAGTCGTCCTGCGCGGGCCGCAGGGCGCGCGCTGACCGACTCACCGTCGTGGAAGACCGAATGTAAGGTCGCATTCTTGATTAGTAACCTGTACTGCGGATAAGGGTGCGCAGGGTTTCCCACACAAGGATCAGGTCGGTTTTCAGGCTTAGGTCGCGGGCATATTCCGCATCAATCTGGGCGCGACGGCGGAAATGGGCATCATTGCGCTCGGACACTTGCCACTTGCCAGAGATGCCCGGGCGCAGTGACAGGTAAACGGGCAGCGTGGGGCCATAAATCTCAACTTGGTCCAGCATCATGGGGCGCGGGCCAAGAAGGCTCATATCGCCCTTCAAGACGTTGAAAAGTTGCGGGATCTCATCCATCGAGGTGCGACGAAGGACAGCACCAACGCTGGTTACGCGCGGATCGTTCTTCAGCTTTTGCGTGGTTTCCCATTCGCGGCGGCGCTCTGGATTGTTCTCTAGCAGTGCATTCAGCATCTTGTCGGCATTCGGACGCATGGTCGACAGCTTCCAGATGCGAAACACTCGACCGTGACGGCCAAGGCGCTTCTGCGTGTAGAATACCGGATTCCCGGACACCGCGTTTGCAAGTGCTGCGACCAAGACGATCGGTATGACGAAGGGCAGCGCAGTCGTTACGATTGCAAGATCGAGCAAGCGTTTACCATATCGCACATAAAAGCCTTGGCCTAAGGTTTGTCCTGCATTTGGCGCATGAGACACGACTTCTGCCACTTTTAATTCTTGCTGTTGAAAAGGGATTGTCATCGCTTTCTCCCTGTCATCACCACACACATCGACCTCTTACAATGCCTCTTTGAGCTGCTCTTGACGCACCAGACACGTAATTCGGGGCAACAATAAGTTGATAAAGAGACACTGTGTAAACTTACGCTTAACCATCCATAATTTCACCACATTTTCGACAATCTTGAGACCTCGCAGCAAAGAGAACGTTCTATTGTTCAGTAACTTTGAACAAAAAACTACGCGGTCAATATCTGTTTCGTAATTGACAGTTTGAACTTGCTTCGCGGCGATGCCGGGCCATTGTTTGTTAACGTTTGATTCGTTTTTTTTCCGGGCCGATGAGAATTCGGGAAATTCGTGCCGGGCAGGTTCAATGTCATGGCGTTGCCCTCTTTGCGCTTGAATTTCGTCATTTCAAAGCGGTATCGCATTGGCAGGGCAATCGCGTCCGCAAATGATAAAGGGCAGGATGGCACACGGTTTTTCCTCTTATCTGGACCATTTCGGGTTCAAGCAGCGTCCGTTTTCGCTGACGCCTGACCCTGAATTCTTGTTTTGGTCCGATTCCGCACGAGGTGCCTATGCCATGCTGCAATATGGTCTGGCGACCCGTGCGCCCATCACATTGCTGACGGGAGAGATTGGTGCGGGAAAGACGGTCCTGCTTCAGCATTTCATCGAAGAAGCCGATGATGATGACAGCTTGTCCATCGCGCTTGTCACCAACACCCGGCCCAATACGCGCGAAATTCTGCAATGGTTGTTGCCGGAACTGACGCAGAGCGACCTAAGCGACGAATCCAAATTCCTGAAGGTGCAGGAATTCCTGATCCAAGAATTCAACGAAGGGCGCCGCGTTCTTCTGGTGATCGACGAGGCTCAGAACCTGTCGATGGAGGCTTTGGAGGAACTGCGCATGTTGACCAATATCAACTTGGGCAAGGAAGAGGTGTTGCAGCTTTTCCTGATCGGCCAGCCCGAATTGCGCGATCATGTGCGGCGCAAGGAACTGGTGCAATTCGCTCAACGTGTCGCTGCAAACTATCACCTGCCCTATATGCAACCCGAAACGGTGCTGCACTACATTTCGCACCGGTTGAAAGTTGCAGGCGGCAAGCCGAATGTGTTCAGCAAGCAGGCTGGGATGCTGATTCACGAGGTGACGGGCGGGGTGCCGCGGTTGATAAACCAACTTTGCGATATGTCGCTGACCTATGCATTCGCGCAGGGCGACCAAGTTGTAAAGCGCGCCACCGTCCAATCCGTGCTGGACGATGGCATCTTCTTTGCGCCTTTGCGGAGCTGATCCTTACCAGTGGCCGGTATTTGCCATGCTGGCCCAAGGTTCTGCCGCGGCAAGCGCCTTGCCTTTTTGCAACAATTCCACGCTAACGTTATCGGGTGAGCGCACGAAAGCCATATACCCGTCGCGGGGCGGGCGGTTGATGGTCACGCCATTGTCCATCAGGTGTTGGCAGGTGGCGTAGATGTCATCGACCTCATAGGCCAAATGCCCGAAGTGGCGACTATCAGAGGGCAGCGCGTCGTCGCCGTCCCAGTTCCAGGTTAGCTCTACGGGGCATTCCGGCTGTCCGGGCGGGGCCATGAAGATGAGCGAAAAGCGTCCGCCCTCGCTGTCATGACGGCGAATTTCTTCAAGCCCCAGCAATTTGTAGAACGCCATAGAGGCGTCAAGGTCTTTGACCCGAACCATTGTGTGCAAATAGCGCATGCTATCACTCCTTCTTTTGTGGGTGGCAGGTATGATCTTTGCGGCAAGGATCAAGCCAACGCTTGGGGGTTTTCAAGCCCGCCGAATCCGGGCATTGTCCTGTCAAGCACAGCATGATGTGGATAGGTCTGGGAATGCAGCAATATCTGGATGGTTTACGGTATATTCTAGAGCATGGCACGCCCAGCGATGACCGCACGGGCACCGGCACGATGTCGGTGTTTGGGTTGCAGATGCGCTATGATCTGTCAGAGGGCTTTCCCTTGGTGACCACCAAGCGCGTGCATCTGAAATCTGTCATTCATGAACTGCTTTGGTTCCTGTCCGGGGACACAAACATCGGATATTTGAAAGCCAATGGCGTGTCCATCTGGGATGAATGGGCCGATGCTTCCGGGGACCTTGGCCCGGTCTATGGCAAGCAATGGCGAGATTTTGGCGGCGTCGACCAGATTGAAACCTTGGTTGCGCAGATAAAATCCAACCCCGATAGCCGAAGGCTGATCGTCTCGGCATGGAACCCGGCCGATGTGCCCGATATGGCTTTGCCGCCGTGTCATACGCTGTGGCAGGTGCGTGTGCTGGGTGGAAAGCTTCATTTGCAGCTTTATCAGCGGTCTGCGGACATGTTTCTAGGGGTACCGTTCAACATTGCGTCCTATGCTCTGTTGCAGATGATGCTGGCGAAGGTTTGTGGGTTGGAACCCGGCCATTTCATGCACACCATGGGCGACGCGCATATTTATTCCAACCATATGGATCAGGTGAAAACGCAATTGGCGCGCGATCCGCGCCCCCTGCCACGCATGCAGATCCTGCGCAGTCCCGAAAGCATTTTCGACTTTACTTATGATGACTTCGAGATCGAGGGGTATGATCCGCACCCTGCGATCAAGGCTCCGGTGGCGGTCTGATGCTGACCTTGATAGTCGCGCGCGCGCGGAACGGGGCCATTGGGCGGGCGAATACGATCCCGTGGACAGCGCCAGAGGATCTGGCGTTTTTCCAGCGTGAAACGCTGGGCGGTGCGCTGATCATGGGGCGCAACACATGGGATAGTCTTCCGAAAAAGCCCTTGCCGCGCAGGCTGAATGTCGTCGTGACCTCGTGCCCTGTCGCAGAGGAGGGCGTGGTTGTTGCGACGATTGAAACCGCCAGAGATACCGCGCTTGCGCATGGGCATGCGCGCCACTATGCCATTGGCGGCGCAGCAATCTATGCCGCCTATCTGCCAACAGCCGACCGCTTGCTGATTACAGAAGTTGCGCTGGATGTCCCGGACGCAGATACGTTTTTTCCGCCGGTGGACCTGTCGGCATGGCGCAAGTCTGTCACGATAAAATTGCGTGACGCTGGCCCGGTGTGCCATGTCAGCGAGTATCTTCGCAACTGACCTTGTGCGTTGTTGCGTCGCAGCAACAAGGCGTAGCTAACCAGCTGCCCCATGGCCCGACACTACATCTTGTGCTGAGATCGCTACTTTCTCAATATGTGATATTTTCGGGGCGGCTTTGCTCTACCTTTGATGTATCTGCGTTTCATAAACTGCGCGCTTTGAGTGAGTTCATGGCAATTCAGTGGCTTGTAAGCCTTTGGAAGGATGCAATGTTGCCACAACCCGGACAATTGGGTATTCTAAGCGATAATAATTGATGTCCAAAAATGGGCGCACGCGGTTCACGTCGAGGTCTTCGGCGTTCCGCAGAGGCAGAGGCAACTATGTGCAGGTCATCCGACCCTTATGTTTGCGCGTGTTCGCAAAGACCCGCTGTCGGCGGGCCGTCGGTATGTGACCTTCACTCAAATCGGGCAGACATATGCGAACTCGTCTATTGGTGAATGCCGTATCTGTGGCGGTTGGTGTGAAGCGCGCGCCCTTGGTTGCCTTGGTTGCCGGGCTGGCTTTCTTGTCGGCATGCGGTCTCAGGCTTCCGGGCGACACCGACAGCCCAACCGAATTGGCCGAAGCGACAACGGAATTCCGTGTCGTGCCTGCAACTCGCGCCTTTATAAGCGTGCCGCAGGCGCTTTTGGTCATGGAGCGTGACTTGGGCGCGGCGGTCGAGCAGCGGATCACGCTGCCCAACCAGACCACGCTCGAGGGTGAAAACATGATTATCATGCGCGCCCAGCAAGCAGGCTACGCGCGTGGCACACGTTTTGTTCTCAGCGAGCAAATATCGCAATTCGGTGGCGCCCCGTCGCCGTTTTCAGGCGTGTCGGACGGTGCCTTGACGGCTACCTCTGACAGTTTCGGGGATATCACTTACACCACAATCCGCCCCGGTGGTGATCTGACCTGTGTGCTGGCCTTCCGGCGCACGCAAACGGCCAGCCGTGCCTTGCCGCGTGGCAGCCGCGCTTTGGATATCATGCTTAGAAATTGTGTGTCGGGAAGTGTCGAGCAGGCGCTCTCCCCAATCGGTGCAAGTGCGTTCGGTCTTGGATTGCCGGGCTAATTCTGTTTTCAGGAGAGCGAATTCATGGCGTTACTTATTGCAAACAGGCGCTTGAAGCCGGGCGAGGTTGGCCTCGCCCTGCTTTGGTTCGCCATTGTCATTCCGCTTGCATTTCTGGCCAGTATCCCGACGTCAAACGCTGTGCAGGGTGCATTGGGCCTGTTTGCGGTGCTGTGTGTCGCACTTCTCAAACCGTTCACGATGAAAACCATCGTTGCGCGCTTCGCGCTTCTGGCCATCGCGTCAGCGATCGTCATGCGCTACTGGTTCTGGCGTGTCACCTCGACCTTGCCGCCTTTGGAAGAGCCACTTTCCTTTACGATCGCGGTGTCGCTGTTCGCGGTGGAAACCTACGCGATCTGGGTGTTCTTCGTCAGCTCTTTCATCACTGCCGACCCGATCGAGCGTAAACTGCCGCCCAAGGTTGCGGCGGCTAGTCTGCCGACCGTGGATATCTTGGTGCCGAGCTATAACGAGCCGATTGACATGCTGTCGGTCACATTGTCGGCGGCCAAGAACATGCATTACCCGCAGAACAAGCGCACCGTTGTGCTCTGCGATGACGGTGGCACTGATGAGCGTTGCAACAGCGAAGACCCGGTGAAGGCGCAAGCCGCGCGCAAGCGTCGGGCCGATTTGCAGGCGCTTTGTGCCGAATTGGGCATTGTCTACTCGACCCGTGAGCGCAACATCAACGCCAAGGCCGGTAACATGTCGGCCGCTTTGGAGCGGTTGAATGGTGATCTGGTCGTGGTGTTTGATGCCGACCACGTCCCAGCCCGCGATTTCCTTGCGCGGACTGTTGGGTATTTCGTGGTCGACCCAAAGCTGTTCTTGGTGCAGACGCCGCACTTCTTCCTGAACCCGGACCCGGTGGATCGCAATATCGGCCTGCGCGCCAATTGCCCGCCGGAAAACGAGATGTTCTACCATCAGGGCCACCGCGGTCTGGATCGTTGGGGCGGGGCATTCTTCTGCGGCTCGGCCTCTGTTCTGCGCCGCGCGGCGCTTGATTCCGTGGGCGGTTTTGCCGGTGAAACCATCACCGAAGACGCTGAAACCGCGCTGGAAATTCATAGCCAAGGCTGGAAGAGCCTTTATGTTGACCATGCCATGATCGCGGGGCTTCAGCCCGAAACCTTCACAACCTTCATCGAACAGCGCGGGCGCTGGGCCACGGGCATGATGCAGCTTTTGCGCCTGAAGAACCCGCTGCGCCGCAAGGGGATGAGCCTGTCGCAGCGGCTGTGCTACCTGAACTCGATGACCTTCTGGCTGTTCCCGTTGGTGCGGATGGTCTTTATTCTGGCACCGCTGGCCTACCTGTTCTTCGGCTTGCAGATCTTCGTCGCCACCATTGAAGAGGTGGCGGTTTACATGTCCAGCTACATGGCGATCAGCTTCATGGTGCAGAACGGGCTCTATGCCCGCGTGCGTTGGCCGCTGATTTCGGAACTGTATGAAACGGCGCAGGCCCCATACCTGTCGGGTGTGGTGTTGCGCACCTTGTTCAAGCCACGCGGCGCGAAGTTCAACGTGACCGCCAAGGACGAAGTCCTGGAAGAGAACTTCATCTCGCCGCTTTACAAGCCGCTTCTTATCTTGTGGGGCGTGGCGCTGTTGGGTGTGCTGGCTGCGGCAGTGCGCTGGGTGCTGTATCCGGGTGACCACAACATCCTGATGATCGTGGGCGGCTGGGCTATCTTCAACTTCATCATCCTGTCTGCCGCCTTGGGCGCTATTGGCGAACGCCAGCAGCGCCGGGCGGTGCCGCGCGTGGATATGAATGTGCCTGCGGTCGCGGCCATTGGCGACGGCGAGCAATACACCTTCACCGCGGCAACTGTGCTCGATTCCTCGACCAGCGGGGCCAAGTTGAAGCTGATCCCCGGTCCCGATACCGACCACACGCATCTTGCCAGATTGGATAAGGGATCTGTTTTTTACTTCACGCCCGAATTCCCGAAATCGCCGCATCTGGAAAATGCCGTGCGTGTGCAGGTTGTCAATGTTCAGCGGACGCCGACAGGTTTGGTCTTGGGCGTGCGCTACGATCCGGAACAGCCGCTGATCGTGCGCGAAACCATCGCGCATCTGATCTTTGGCGATTCCTCGGTCTGGGAAGCGATCCGCGAAAGCCGCAACAAGCCCATGCCGCTGCTGAAAGGCATGGGCTACGTCGTGACGCTGGCTTTCACCTCTGTTGCGCATGTGATGAAGATGCTGGCTGCCGAACCCGCGCGCCGCAAACGCGCCGAGGAACGCGAACGCGAGGTGGCTGTGGTCAAAGACGAACCGGCGCATATTCTTGCCTTCGGTCAGGCTTTTGATCCGGTCCTGAGCGAACCTGTTCACCCGATGCGACAAATGTTGGCACAGGGCACCGGTGGGGGTGACAGCCGCCTGCATTTCAACACGCCCGGTGCGCAACTTAACCGGGGGCCAAGCGCATGACTTTGTCGTTCTTTTCCCCCCGTTCCATGCCAGTGCTTGTGTTGGCTGCGGCCCTGAACCTAGGAGCAGTGCCAGCCTTGGCCCAAGGCGGGCTTATCCTGCTGCCAGACCAAGATGGCGTGACGCCCAGCGTTGAAGAGGGCTTCGTTCTATCGCCAGACCGCGTCAATCCGCATCGCATGGCGGTTGAGGCGGACGATGCTGCGCCAGCGCCGCGAACATGGGTCTCGCCCCTGCGCCTGACTGACCTGCAAGTGCGCCGCAATGGGGCGGTTGCACGTGTGACGGGCGAGCGTGAGGTCGTGTCGTTCGATCTATATGTCGCGGATGCCGCGCGCACACAGCGCCTGCAACTGACAACTGTGTCCAGCATCAACCTGTTGCCAGAACGCTCGTTCATGCGCGTTATGGTTAACGGAGTCGAGTTGCAGACCATCCAGCTCGATAATTTCGAGACACCGGGCATGGATGAGATCGTCATTCCCCAAGGCACCCTGCGGCCGGGGCGCAACGGTGTGCAGGTCGAATTCCGCCAAGGCCATCGCATTTTCTGTGGCCCGGAAGCGTCTTTCGACCTGTGGACAGACATTAACCTTGTCGAAAGCGGGCTCGTTTTGGACCCCGCCGATACTGGGGCAGGGGCGGATGGCTTCATGATGGGGCTGGCCGCGCAATCTGCAGCCCTTGCACCGGTTGAAATTCGCGGCATCGACAGCCTAGGGGCCGAGGCGGAAACGTGGCGCCGCACCCTTGTACGCCGTTTGAACCAATCGCTTGTGGGCGCGCCCGTTGTCTTTTCCTTCACCGATTATTGGACTGCTGCGCAGCAACAGCGCACGCATGCCCGCATCACGATCTTGCCAGCCGCGCAATCGCAGATCAGCTTTCAGGTTGGCGGTGATGGTGCACGAGTGATGGTGCTGGAAGTGGCTCAGGGCACGAATCCGGCGGACCTGCTGGACCAGATCCCGCAATTGGAACCGCAGGCGCAAGCCGCGCGCGCGCCCTTGCTGGCGACCGATACGGAAAACACATTCTCCGATTTCGGCATACAGACAGAGCAGTTCTCGCAACGCTACGCGATCCGCAATCATCCCTTCCGCCTGCCGGACGACTGGTTGATCCTGACCGCAGCGAAGGCGCGCATCTATCTTGACTACGCCTATGCCACGGGTCTGCCAGACGAAGCCATGCTGCTGATCAGCGTGAACGGGCAAGCGATCCGCCTGTTGCCCCTTCGCGACGAGGGCGGCGCGCCGATCATTCGTTTCCCGATCGATTTCGAAGCGCGCATCATGCAGCCCGGAACAAATACTCTGACTTTCGAGATGATGGTGCCGGGGGACCCTTCGGACCTGCCATGTCCAGCCTATGATCAGCCGTTTCTTCAGATTGGAGAGACCTCTAGCCTGTTCGTGCCTTACAGCCCGCCGATGTCGATTCCTGACATGGACCTTGCCTTCAGCGCGTTGACGCCCGACAGCTTGCGCCGCAACGAGATGAGTGCGCGGGCCTATTCCGAGACCGATATTCTGACACTTGCCGCAGCACTGGCCCGTTCACGCGGAGATATTCGGCCTTCGACGCTGCATCTAATCTCGCTGGACGATTTGGGGGCTGTGCCCATGGCCCATCATCGCGCTGATCGTAAGCTCCTTGAGGATACTGTTCTGATTACCCCGGAATATGAGGCCTTGATCGCGGCGCAACAGGCAGCGGATGACCCATTTTCGGCTCGGCGCCAGCAAGAACGCGGGCTTACAGCGGCATTCAGCAATATCTGGACATTACTTTTGGACAGGGTGTATTGGGTGCGCGACCGCATTTTCCCGTCGAATGGCGACCAGTTGAACGCATGGTTGGCCGAACGGCGGGGGCAGGCAGTCTTGTTCCATCTTGACCCTGCACGCCCTGACGAAATCTGGATGTTGCGCAGTGCCGACAGCGACATGACCCAGATCGCGCAATCCATTGCGGCTGCGCGCGAATATGGCCGCGGGCCGCGTGGGCAAGTGGCCATCCTTGGCCATGATGGGCGCTGGGACAATTGGATCGCTCCAGATCGTCGGCCAGTTCTGCTAGAAGATTGGTCATTTCAGAATTTCCGCACCGCGATGGGGAATTTTGTCTCTGCGCGCCCAATTTTCTACACATTCCTGATGTTGTTCTTGGCGCTGGGGTCAGCCTTGGTCGCGCTGCGCCTCGTCATCTCAACGCGAGAAAAGCTATGAACAGACGTTCCTTCCTTTGTAGCGGCGCCGCGCTTGCGATGGCCGGACCAAGTCTTGCGCAAGGCCTGACCGATGAATTCGGCCAGATTGCGCGCCCGCTTTGGGAGGCGTGGAAAGAGCGTTTCCTGATGCCTGATGGTCGCGTGGTCGATACGTTGCAGCGCACTGCAAGCCATTCCGAGGGCCAAGGTTACGGTATGGTTCTGGCCACTTATTTCGACGATCCCGAAGCTTTCGGGCAAATGTATCAGTGGACGGAGCGCAATCTTGCGGTGCGCAGTGACCCGCTTCTGGCGTGGCGTTGGTTGCCCGATCAGGTCAATGCCGTGCCAGACCGCAACAATGCGTCCGATGGCGATCTGTTCTATGCTTGGGCATTGGTGCGCGCCTTCGCACGCTTTGGCGACCGTTCCTACCTAACCCGCGCGCAGGAAATTGCCGAAGCCTTGGCTGCGACATGTATAGTTGCCATGCCGGGCCGCGAGGGCGCGACAATCCTGCTGCCTGCACAATTCGGGTTCGTGCACGATACCCATGTCTCGATCAACCCGTCCTATTACATGCCACTGGCCATGCGTGAAGTGGCTGCCGCAACCGGCGTTTCTGCGCTTGCCATCTGCGCGCAGCAGGGCGAGGCGCTGATGGATCAATTGGCCCAGAACGGGCTTGTGCCGGATTGGGTCGATATCTCGGCAGATGGAATGCGCGCCTCTGAAAACCTGTCAGCCAATACGGGCTACGAAGCGTTGCGCGTGCCGCTGTTTCTTGTGTGGTCACGGATCCCGCGCCATCTGGCGGTGCGGCGCATGTCCGCCGTCTACGCGCGCACGGTCCAGCCCGGTGTCGGCGTTCCCACGGTGCTGGAGCCGGTTTCAGGCACGGTGCTCGAAAGCTCGCCCGATGCGGGTTATCAGGCAATTGCGGGCCTGATCACTTGCTCCGAAGGTATGACAGCAGGAGCGCAGATCCCGCCCTTTACCAACACTCAGCCCTATTACCCGGCGACGTTGCATCTGTTTGCGATGATCGCTGCTTATGAAACCTTGCCGGAATGTGTGCCGATATGACCCAGTATCCTCTTCGCCAGCGCTTTGCATCTGCCGCACTGATTGCCTGCCTTGCGGCAGGGTCGGCTACGGCGCAAACGGCCAGCTATGATGATCTGAGCGCCTTGCGATACTACGTGCAGCAAGGTGACACGGCAGCGACCAATGCCGAATTGCGCCGGTTGCGCGCGGCCTATCCGGATTGGGCGCCGCCATCGGATTTGAACCAATTGCTGGCCCCGCGCGCCTCTGCCAGTGTCGATGAGGGCGCGATCTGGCGCTTGATCGAGCGGCGCGACTATGCTGGCGCGCGGCGTGAAATTGACAGCAGCCGCCAGACCGTCGCAGGCTGGACGCCGCCCGCCGATATGCTGCGCGCACTTGAAACTAATGAGGCGCAAGAGGCGTTCGATGCCGCCACCGCGTCGCGTGATCCCGGCACGGCCATTGCGATTGCCCGCCGTTCGCCGCAGATCATGAGCTGCGAGCGGATCAACAATGCTTGGCTTTTGTCGGATATGTATGTGCTGGCCGGTCAGACCGCCGCCGCCGCCACGACATGGCGCAACACGGTGCAATCCTGCACCGGCTATAGCCAGATGGAACCGACGCTTGAAAAAGCATCTGCGGTCGTCAGCCGCGCTGAGCTGAGCAGTATGTTCGACGTGGCACGTGGGGCTAACCCGGCGGAAACAGAGCGCCTGAATGCACTTGAGCGGCGCTTGTCGGGCGGTGCCCCCGCAGCAACAACGGCGGCAGCGCCTGCGCCCACGCCGCGTGCAACCCCGGCACCTGTTGCGCAGCCGGTGGTGGCGGCCCCATCACCCGTGACAAACCCATCACGTTTGCCCGTGCGGGGTGATGGATGTTTAGCTGAGGTGCGCACACTGAAAGAACGTGAGCAATTCGCCCGCTGCATCGCCGCCTCGAACAATCCGCGCTCGCTGGATGTGCTCTATGAGCGGTCATGGTGCCTGTTCAGCCATGAGCGCCCGACCGAGGCGTTGGTGGGCTTTCAGGCCGCAGCTGCGGTTGGCGACGCGATCGGCCCGAACGTTGGGCGTGACGCGCATTTCGGGATGTCGCTGGCCTATCTGGGTATGAACATGACAGAGCAGGGGGCCGCTGTTGCCAGTCGCGTGCGCTTGTCCGACACTCAGCGCGCCGAGGTGGAAAGCATCGTTCTGGATCAACGTGGCGTGAAGGCTTTCCGCAACGGGGATTACCGTCAGTCGATTGCCTATTTCAACGCATTGGAGCAGTTGAAGGGCAGCCTGCGCCGTGATTTGTCAATCTTGCGCGCCTATGCACTGCTGAATTCTGGGCAGCGCGTAGAGGCCAAGAACGAATTCGAGCGTCTGCACGCCCAGCTTGCCACTGATGAAACTCGCCAGGGCTTAAACGCAGCCCTTGGTAACTAAAACAGGCAAAAAACCCAAACCAAACAAAACCCCCGCCAGTGGCGGGGGTTTTTTGTTCAGCCGTTCGATGCGGCGACCTTCAGCCGCCCCTTGCCGCTGCCACCACTGCCTGAATGCGTATCCATGAACTCCATCACCAGCGGGCGGATGTTGTTGCGCCAAGATTTGCCTGCGAAGATGCCATAATGTCCGGCACCCGGCTCGACATGGCTTGCCTTCTGAGCTGCACCCAAGCCCGTCAGCAGGTCTAGTGCGGCAAGGCATTGGCCGGGCGCGCTGATATCATCCTTCTCGCCCTCGACAATCTTGACCGCCACATTCGTGATTTTGCCCATATCGACCTTGTGGCCATCCACCATGAATTCGTTGCGCGCGATTTCACGGTCTTTGAAGATCCGTTCTACCGTGGACAGGTAGAATTCTGCAGTCATATCCATGACTGACAGGTATTCGTCGTAGAAGCGGTTGTGCTTGTCACGCTCGCCGCCCGTGCCTTGGGCTTCGGCCGAAATCTTGTCGGTGAAGGCTTGTGTATGGCGCTCTAGGTTCATCGAGATGAAGCCCCCTAGCTGCAACAGGCCCGGATAAACCAGCCGCCCAACGCCCTTGTATTTGAAGCCCACGCGCTGAATCGCCAGATGCTCCAGTTGCCCCATCGTTACACGCTCACCGAAATCGGTCACTTCGGTGGGTGCGGCGTCCGGGTCCACTGGCCCGCCGATCAGCGTCAGGGTGCGCGGCTGCGATTCGGGTTCCAGCTCTGCCAGATAGGCCGTTGCGGCCAGTGCAAGCGGCACTGGCTGGCATACGGCAATCACATGCGTATCCGGTCCCAAGTGGCGGATGAAATCGGTCAGGTAAAGGGTGTAATCCTCGATGTCGAACTTGCCTTCCGACACCGGGATGTCGCGGGCATTGTGCCAATCGGTGACCCAGACCTCGCAATCGGGCAGTAGGCTTGCAACGGTCGAGCGCAGCAGCGTTGCATAATGGCCCGACATGGGCGCGCAAAGCAGCACGCGGCGCGGTTTTTCAGGACGGCCATGCACCTTGAAGCGCAGCAAATCACCAAAAGGACGTGCCATTTCAACGACTTCTTCAACGATATGGTCGCGCCCGTCTTCGGCTACCACGCTCGTGATGTTCCAGTCCGGCTTGATGACCATGCGCGCAAAGCTGCGCTCGGTGACGCGGCCCCAAGCCGACATAACCTTGAACATCGGGTGCGGCACCAGTCCCCAGACCGGGTAAGAGGCGAAAGCGCGCGCCGAAGCGCCCATCCATTCGTTGGTGTTCCGAATGGCTTCCATGATGTCGTAACTGACCATGCCCTTCATACAATCATCCTTCAAAGCGCTCGAACAGGTAACGCCAATCGTCCCTTTAACTCAAGTTGCGCGGCAGCTATCCTAGACGAAAGTATGCTGCGCATGCGAAGGGTAAGGGGAAATTGGCTGTATGACAACTTCTGAATATGATGATGGAAAAAAAGCTGAACGTCTGAAGGAAAACATGGCCCGGATAGAGGCATTGACCGAACGACTGACCAATGCTTTGGCCCATCGCACGCCTCCGCGCCCCAGCTTGCAAGCACCGGATCCCGATCTGTTTTTGCACGGGGTCACAGCCTATTGGACTGAAATGGCCAAGAACCCGTCCAAAGCGTTGGATCACCAGTTGGATTTTTGGGGCAAAGCGCTGAAGCATCACATAGAGGCGCAGAAGGCCCTGCAAAGCGGCAAATTGAAAGCGCCCGAAGATCAGACCCCCGAAGATCGCCGCTTTTCTAACCCGCTGTGGAAAAGCCACCCGTATTTCAACTACATCAAGCAGCAATACCTGATTGCTTCGGAAGCGATGCATGACGCAATCGAGAGTATGGAAACATTGGAAGGCCGCGAAAAGCGCCGTTTGCAGTATTTCACAACGCAGTTGGTGGACATGATGGCGCCAACGAACTTTCTGGCCACGAACCCCGATGCCTTGATGAAAGCGGTCGAGACCGAGGGTGAGAGCCTTGTGAAAGGGCTGGAGAACCTTGTGCGCGATGTCGAGGCGAACAAGGGCGAATTGCAAGTGACCCTGTCGGACAAGGAAGCCTTCAAGCTGGGCCAGAACTTGGCCACGACCCCCGGTAAGGTGGTGTTCCGCAACCATCTGTTCGAGTTGATCCAGTACAGCCCCAGCACCGAGCAGGTTTACCGCACGCCCATCGTGATCTTCCCGCCATGGATCAACAAATATTATGTAATGGATCTCAAGCCGCAGAACAGCTTGATCAAATGGATCGTGGACCAAGGCTATACCTTGTTCGTGGTGTCTTGGGTCAATCCCGATGCCAGCTATGCCGATACCGGCATGGATGATTATGTCGAGCAGGGCTATCTGGAAGCGCTCCGCGTCGCACGCGAGATCACGAAAGAGCCGCAGGTCAACGCGATCGGCTATTGTATTGCTGGTACGACGCTGTCGCTGACTTTGGCGCTGATGAACAAGCGTAAGGACAAATCCGTGCGCGCCGCCACACTGTTCACCACGCTCACGGATTTCTCGAACCGGGGCGAAGTGGGCGTGTTCCTAGAGGACGATTTCGTCGACGGTATCGAAGCCGAATGCAACGAGAATGGCTATCTGGACAGTTTCTTCATGTCGCGGACCTTCTCTTACCTGCGTTCGAACGACCTGATCTATGGCCCGGCCATTCGCAGCTACATGATGGGCGAAGCACCGCCCGCCTTTGACCTGTTGTATTGGAACGGTGATGGCACCAACCTGCCGGGCAAGATGTGTGTCGAGTATCTGCGCGGGCTTTGCCAGCAGGACAAGTTCGCGTCTGCAACGTTCCGCATCTGCGGCGAAGACGTGTCGCTGTCAGATGTGAAACACCCGATCTTTGCGGTGGGGTGCGAAACGGACCATATCGCGGCGTGGAAATCCAGCTTCCGGGGCGTGGCCAAGATGGGTAGCCGCGACAAAACTTTCGTGCGCGCGCAATCGGGGCACATTGCCGGCATCATCAACCCGCCATCTAAAAAGAAATACGGCCACCATGCCGGGCCAGAGGTTGCGGGCACCCCGGAAGATTGGCTAGAGGCCGCCGAATTTCACGACGGGTCGTGGTGGCCACGCTGGGAATCTTGGCTGCGCAAGCGTTCCGGGGCCAAGGTTCCGGCGCGGATTCCGGGTGATTCGGGCTATCCGGCCCTTGCAGACGCGCCGGGCACCTATGTGATAAGCACGAAAAATGAAGCTATGTCATAGACTTGGTGCGATCTGATCAGAAAAATGCTGCGCTGCAGAAAAAACTGTTGAAATGCTGCGCTGCAGCATGCATATTGTCTTCAGCGGCTGGGAACACGATGTGACCTGCCAGAAGATTTTGATCAGGAGAAGCACAATGGCTACCACCACCGACTACACCAAGATGATGAAAGACATGATGGGCGCAATGCCGATGGACACCACCGCGTTCACCGACATGTTCAAAACCCAAGCCGCTCTGACCGAGAAGATGAGCAAAGTTGCTCTGGAAGCCGCTGAAAAGTCGACCGAAGTTTCGACCAAGTGGACCAAAGCAACGCTGGCAAAAGCTGGTGAGCTGTCGACCGCCAAAGAAGATCCGGCTGACTACACCAAAGCTATGACCGATTTTGCGTCCGCTTCGGCTGAAACCGCTGCCGAGCATGTCGCTGCTTTCGCTGAAATCGCGAAAAAAGTGCAGATGGACACCGTCGAGCTGCTAATGGCTGCTGGCAAAGACATGCAGGAAGAAACTGCTGCTGTTGTCAAGAAAGCCACCGACACGGCAACCAAAGCGACGAAAGCTGCAACCGCCAAGTAAGGCGCGACAGTTCTTTCTCTCCCGCGGCCCTGTCCCTCCCAATAGGTGACCGCGACTAAAGGGTGCGCATTTCATGCGCGCCCTTTTCTTTTGTGAAAACACCCCCTAGGCTGTGCTGCACTGCAAAACCCAAGGGAGGGGGCCTCGTGTCACAAGACGCAAAACCGCTGCTGATCAAGCGCTATGCCAGTCGCCGGCTGTATAACACCGAAACCAGTGACTATGTGACGCTAGAGGATATCGCGGGGTTCATCCGCGATGGGCGCGAAGTGCAGATCGTCGATCTGAAATCCGGCGATGACCTGACCCGCCAATACCTGCTTCAGATTGTGGCGGAACATGAAAGCCGCGGCGAAAGCGTGTTGCCGATAGAAGTGCTGACCGACCTTGTGCGCAGCTATACCACGCAAGCGCAAAGCGTTGTGCCGCAGTTTCTGGCCATGTCTTTTGAAATGCTGCGGGAAGGGCAATCCAAGATTGTCGAGAACATGGCCCGCGCCAACCCCATGGCGGCCATGCCCGGCTTTGAAGAGATGCAGCGCCAGCAACAGGCTTTCATGAAAACCATGATGACGGGCTGGCCTGGCGTGAAAGACAGCGACACGAAACCGTCTGGCGGCGACGATCTGGACGATATCAAGAAACAACTGGCCGAGTTGCAGGATAAGCTGTCGAAGCTGAACAAGTAGGCGCTAGACGCCCAAACGGTCACGCAGCGAAAACCATGTCATGGCCAGCGCCAGAAGCGGGCTGCGCAGGGCTGGCCCGCCGGGAAAGCTGGGCAGGGGGAGCTTGCTCATCAAATCAAAGCGTGCGCTTTGACCTGCAACGGTTTCGGCCAGAATGCGCCCTGCAAGCGTGGCCAGAGCCACGCCATGCCCGGAATAGCCAGAAGCTGACAGGATATTTGGCCCCATCCGCATAAAGCAGGGCAGGCGGTTCATTGTAATTGCCAGCGTGCCGCCCCAAGCATAGTCGATGCGCGCCTGCGCCAGCTGGGGAAAGACTTCGAGCATCGGTTTACGCACTGTGCGGATCAAGTCGGGGAAGCGGTAGCCATAGCTTTCCCCACCGCCAAACAGAAGGCGGTTATCTTCGGACAGGCGGAAGTAGTTGATGACGAATTTGCTGTCGGCAACTGCGTGATTGCCGGTCAGAACTATGCCTTCGGGCAGGGGTTCGGTTGCAAGAATGAAATTGTTGATCGGCATGACCTTGGCGGCCACTTGCGGCATCAACCGGCCCAGATAGCCGTTCGCGGCCAAGATCACATGATCGGCCTGCACATGCCCGGTCTGGGTTCGCACGATGGGTTTCGTACCCTCTTCGATCGCTACCACAAGCGCGTTTTCATGGATGATTGCCCCCGCCGCCAGCGCCGCGCGGGCAAGGCCGAACGCGTAGCGCAACGGGTGCAGATGCCCCGCGCCATGGTCCAGCATGCCGCCTTTATAACCCGGCGCTTTCACCAGCGCCTGGAGCTGCGCGCGGTCCAGCGGTTCCAGATCGGTATAGCCATAGTCGCGCGCCAGTTTCTCGGCATAAGCACGGGCATGGGGCAGGCCACTGTCTTGCCAATCGGCATGGATGACACCGGGCGCGATGGGGCAATCCATGCCATGGCGTGCCACAAGGTCATGGACCAGATCGCGCGCGTCCAGCCCGATTTGCCACAGGTGGCGCGCATCGTCGCGCCCGACCATCCGCTCGATTTCGTCCTGCTCTATGCGCTGGCCCGGCCCGATCTGCCCGCCATTGCGGCCCGAGGCCCCAAAGCCGACCCGGTGCGCTTCCAGCAGGCGCACCGAATAGCCATGCTCTGCCAAATGCAGCGCGGCAGATAGCCCGGTATAGCCGCCGCCAATGACGCAAACATCTGCCTGAACGGCCCCTTTAAGCGCAGGCTGTTCTGGCAGGGGCGTGGCGGTGGCCGCATAGTAGCTGTCGGGGTGTTGCCCCGCGCGATCATTTGCAAAGAGCAGGTTCATACGTTTAGCAACAGATGCTCACGCTCCCACGGGCTGATGACCTGCAGAAACTCGTGATACTCGTCGCGTTTCACCGCGGCATAGGTTTTGCAGAATTCCGGGCCTAGAATGTCATGCAGCGCGGTCGCATCCTCGAACAGGGACACGGCATCGCCCAACGTGCGCGGCAACTCGTCCTCGTCCATATAGGCGTTGGTGCGGCATTCCTCGCGCGGGCCTTGCTGTTCAATCAGCCCCAGATAGCCACAGGCCAGTGACGCGGCGATCCCCAAATAGGGGTTGCAATCCATGCCCGCCAGCCGATTTTCCACGCGCCGGGCGTTCGGCGAGGAGATCGGAACGCGCAGCCCCGTCGTGCGGTTGTCATGGCCCCATTCCAGGTTGATGGGGGCGGCGAAATCCGGGACGTAGCGACGATAGCTGTTCACGTAGGGTGCGATCAGGGCTACTGCCGATGGCAGATGTCGCTGCAACCCGCCGATGAAATGCATGAACGCGTCCGTGCTTTCGCCCGTATCGGTCGAGAACAGGTTTTGCCCGGTGGCCGTGTCCAGCACCGAATGGTGAATATGCATGGCGCTGCCCGGCTCGCCCTCTATCGGCTTGGCCATGAAAGTGGCGAACATGTCATGTCGCAGCGCGGCTTCGCGGATCATACGCTTGAAGTAAAAAACCTGATCGGCCAACACCAAAGGGTCGCCATGGGCCAGGTTGATCTCGACCTGACCCGCGCCGCCTTCTTGCAAGATGCCGTCAATTTCCAGCCCCATGGCTTCGGCGAAATCATAGATGTCGTCGATCACCTTGCCATATTCATCGACCGCCGACATGGAATAGGCTTGCCGCGCCGCCGCGCGCCGCCCGGTGCGGCCCATGGGCGGGATGATGGGCATATTCGGATCAAGGTTGCGGGCGACAAAGAAGAATTCCATTTCTGGGGCAACGACAGGCTGCCAGCCCTTGTCACGGTAGAGTTGCAGCACCCGTTTCAGCACGTTGCGCGGTGCGGTCGGGATCGGGGCACCATGGGCGTCCTCTGCATCGTGGATGATCTGAAGCGTCCAATCAGCCGTCCATGGCGCGGCGGTCGCGGTCGAAAAATCGGGCCGCATGATCATGTCGGGTTCCAGATCGGCCCCGTCCCGGAAATCGGCCCAGCCGCCCGTGATGGTTTGCAGAAAAATCGATGTTGGCAGGTAATATTTCGCACTTTCATCGAATTTGAATGCGGGCATAGCTTTGCCACGCGCCACACCGGCCATGTCAGCGATAATGCATTCGACCTCGTCCAAGCGGCGTCCTTCCAAAAAATCGCGCGCGGCTTGAGGGATTTGATCTCGCCAGCTTGTCATGCTTGCACCTGTGCGTGTTCTTTGAAGAAGCTGGCAATGCGCGTGGCCAAGGGGCCGCTCTCGGCGCTGCCCAGCCCTGCCTTGGCTCGGGTCAGCAGGTCATCCGGGACCACGCCACGCCCACGATGGTCGATCAGCCCCTGAATGACCTTATCCTGAAATTCCGGATGGGCCTGAACCGAAAACCCGCGGCCCGGATAAAGCAGCGCGGCATGGGCGCAAAACGCGTTGCTGGCCACGGTTTGTGCGCCTTCGGGCGGTGTGATGACCTGATCCTGATGCCATGCATTCAGCCGCACCGGCCCCGTGTCGAACCTATAGTCCTGCGCGCCCACCGCCCAGCCGCCAGAAAACTTCTCGACCTGCCCGCCAAGCGCCTGCGCCATGATCTGATGGCCAAAACAAACGCCAACCACCGGCACATGCGCGGCAAAGGCGTTGCGGATGAATCGTTCCAACACCGGGATGAAGGCGTGATCTTCGTAAACGCCATGGCGTGACCCGGTGATCAGCCAGCCATCGGCGTCTTGCACGGTCGCGGGAAAGTCCATTCCCTCGACATGCCATGTTTCAAACGTGAAGCCATAATCCGCCAGCAGGTGCGTGAACATGGAAGGATATTGGCCAAGCTCTGCGCTAAGCACATCGGGCAAGCGCCCGCATTCTAGGATACCGATTTTCATGGTATGGGTCTTTCGGGACTAAGCTGTAGCAAGGCTAACGCGCGCCCAAGCTACACGCAAGGGCGTCACCGCCACGCGCTAGAGGCTGTCCAGATAAAGCGTCTGCAAGTCTTGCGGGCTGAGCGCCGAGAGCACGTCAATCTCTTGCTGCTTGGTGCGGGTGAAATTGTCGATCAGCCGCGCGGGGAACAGCCGTTGCATAAGCTTGGAGCCCGCGAATTGCCTGACCGCGCCCTGCCAAGTGTCTGGGATTTGGGGCAATTCTTGCGTATAGGCATTTCCGGTCAACGGGGCAGGGGGGGTGATCTTATCGGCCAGCCCAAGCTCCATCCCGCCAAGAATGGCGGCCAAGACTAGGTAAGGGTTGGCATCGCCCCCCGGCACACGGTGTTCCAACCGCCGCGCGGCAGGTGGTCCATTTGGCACCCGAATAGAGGCGGTGCGGTTTTCATAGGCCCAACCAATGCCCGTTGGGGCATGCGCGCCCGGCACCAGCCGGTCATAGCTGCCCGCATGCGGCGCAAAGATCAACGTGGCGTCGGCCATGCTGGCCAGCACCCCACCAATGGCATGGCGTAGCGCGTCAGAGCCTTGGGCCGATCCATCGTCGAAAATGTTGCGTCCGTCCCGGTCCAGAAGCGAGGCATGAACATGCAATCCGTTGCCGGACGCGTCAGGGTAAGGCTTGGCCATGAAGGAGGCGGCAAAACCATGGGCGCGGGCCAGTCGGCGCACCAGAAGTTTGAACAGCCACGTGTCATCGGCCATGCGCAGCGGATCCGCGCCGTGGTTCAGGTTAATCTCGAACTGGCCCGGTCCGGCTTCCGATGTTGCTGTGTCGGCGTCTATGCCCAACGCTTCGCACCCTTCATAAAGCGCATCGAAAAAGCTGTTGAACGCATCCATGACCTGCATTGACAGCGTGGCCGCTCCCCATCCGCGTCGGCCGGTAATAGGGTTCGACGGTGGCTGGAACGGACCTTCGCTATCGTCGATCAGGTAGAATTCCAGCTCTGTCGCGGTCACGGCGGTCAGGCCTTGGGCCGCCAGCCTGTCGACCACGGCGGCAAGCGCATGGCGCGCATCGCCCGCGAAAGGCGTGCCATCTTCGCGGTGCATGGCCATGGGCAGCATCGCGGCTTCCGGGCCGATCCAAGGCATGGGCAATAATCCGCGCGGGGTGGGGCGCAGGAACCCATCGGCATCGCCGGTGTCGAAGACCAGCGGGCTGTCTTCGATATCGTTGCCGCGAATATCCAGATTGAGCGTCGAGAGCGGCATCTTAGCGTCGCCAGTCATCAGCTTTGGCAAGGCTTGCGGTGACATGCGCTTGGCCCGCGCCACCCCGTTCAGGTCAGGAATGACGATGCGGATCTGGCGCAGAGCGTCGGGGTCAGGACGGATGGCAGGCATGGATCACCGAATATATTGCGGACGGAACCGAAAGCGCGGGCGGCGGGCCTGCGGCAGGTGGCGGTTCAAGCGCCGCCCAACCAGCCCATACCCTGCCACGATCAGAAGTGTAAGGGCCACGAAATAGGCGGCCACAAGCGGATAGGCTACGAACGGGTTGAAGGTCTGATCCACGAAATAGCGGGCGTAATAGAACGCCTCGCCCACCTGTTGACGGGCGGGAAAGGCAGACAGAAACACCAAGGTGGTCGAATGCGTCAGAAAGATCGCTTCATTGGTATAGCTGGGCCAAGACAGCCGCAGCATGTTCGGGAAAATCACGCGGCGGAACTTGGTCCAGCCCTGCATGCCATAGGCGTCCGCCGCTTCCAGATCGCCCTTCGGAATGGATTGCAACGCGCCGTGGAAAAGTTCGGCGGAATAGGCGGTCGTGTTTAGTACCAGCACGAACAGCCCGCCCACCTGTGCCGTCGTCAAGGCAGAGGTGTCGACCGTGAGCGTGACAAAGCCCAAGGGAATGTCGATTCCGCTTCGGGGCAAGAGCACGAAGGCCGCGTAAAAAAAGAAGAACTGGATGAACAGCGGCGAGCCGCGGAACACGAAGATGAACCCGCTCGCGGGACGCGACAGCCATGCGTTTTGACTGAACCGCGCCATGGCAACGCCGACGGACAGTCCAAACCCGATCGCGATGGCAAGACCCGCGAAATAGATGTTCCACATCAGGCCAGAGCCGATCAGGAACACCTGATCGCAAAAGGTAATGTCCAGACCGCGTGGCAATAGCCGCTCGCCATAATCACGGCCAAGCGCACGTAAACTGTAAGCTTCAAAACTTTCTGAACAGGTTCTCATGCACCCGCCTTTCGCAACCGCTCACCGGCGGCGGTGGCTTGGCCATGCGACAGGCTGCGGCCCAGCCACGCAAAGACGCGCTCGCTGATCCATGTCAGGAACAGGTAGAAGACCAGAAGCGCCAGAAAATACCACATGCGCCAGTCAGGGTGCGGGTAGCTGAACAGCGAGGTTTTCTGCCCGCCCAACTCGCGCGCCCAATAGACGATGTCTTGCAGGCCCAACAGGAATAGTAGCGGCGTGGCTTTGATCAGGATTTGCCAGATATTTGACAGGCCCGGCAGCGCATAAACCCACATCTGCGGCAGCACCACGCGGCGAAAGGCTTGGCGGCGCGACATGCCATAGGCTTCGGCGGTTTCCACCTGCGCACGCGGCACGGCCAGCATGGCACCATGCAGCGTGTTGGCCACGAAGGCGCCAAAGACCAATGCGAAGGCCAGCACCGCCATCCCGAAGGAATAGGCAGTATAAAGCCATTGGGGTGAGCCGTTGGGCGGCACCTTCGCTTCTGGGCAGACAAGGAAATCGGTGCCTTGGCGGATCGGCTCTGTCCAGTCGGGGCAGCGCGCTTGGTGCAGGAGCCATTCAATGCCTTGCCCCAAAGCGATGGGGACGAACAGGAAGAACACGATATCGGGCACGCCGCGCACGATATTGACGTAGATTTTGCCGAACCAGACCAACGGCAGGAACCGTGCGCGCAGGGCCAACGCACCAAGCATGCCCATGCCAAGCGCCGCCGGTGCTGTAACGGCCAACAAGACCAGCACCAGCAGAAACGCCCAGTAAAAGTTCAGATGGGTCGCGGATGTCAGGTAGCAGGCGAACCAGTCGAAGCCTTCAAGGACAGAGGGGTCAGAGCAAAAGCTGAACATGCGCGCGGGCAGTGCTGCGGGGCCTGTGGGTGGCCCCGCAAGCGTGCCTTACTCGAACAGAGGTGCTTCTTCGCCAAACCACTTGGTGATCATGGCGTTCAGTGTGCCGTCGGCTTTCATTTCGGTAATTACACCGTCGAAGGTTGCGCGCAGCGCGTCGTCACTTTGGCGGGTGCCAACACCGATCCCGTCGCCCAGCAGCACGTCATCGCCCAAGAAGACAAGCTCGCCCGCCGAGTCGGTGACATAAGGGTCAAGGAAGGCTTTGTCGGCCAGAACCGCGTCAACTTCGCCGTTGCGCAGCGCGGCGATGGTTTCGTCGGGCGTCGGGAATTCCAGCAGGTCCGCGTCGGATTCCGAGATGTAGCCCGCCTGAATGGTGCCGGATTGTGCCGCTACAACGCCCGTCATGGTCGCCGCCGGATCAGCACCGGCCAGCCCGATAAAGGCCGAAGGCTCGGGTTGCAGGTAGTTCTGGCTGAAAGAGATGACCTCTTTGCGCGCCTCGGTAATGCTCATACCGGCCATGATCGTGTCATAATTGCCCGACACCAGATTGGGAATGATCGTGTCCCAATCATTGATGACCCATTCGCAGGTCAGGCCCGCGCGTTCGCAGATCGCGTCGCCCAATTCGCGTTCGAACCCGTCCAGCTCGCCCGTGGCATCGTTGATGAAGTTATACGGAGGGTAGGCGCCTTCGGACCCCATACGCACCACGTCTTGCGCCAGGGCGGCGCTTGCACTGAAGGCCGCCAGCGACAGGCCAAGGATCAGCTTTTTCATTGTGTTACTCCCGGTTGGTTTTTGGTTAATTGGGTTGGCTATGGCTGAGGAATTGCTTCAGCCGCTCGGATTGCGGATCGCCGAACAAGGTATCGGGTGGTCCCTCTTCCTCTATTCGGCCATCATGCAGAAAAATGACATGGCTCGACACATCGGCGGCCATCCGCATGTCATGGGTCACGATCAGCATGGTGCGCCCTTCTTGCGCCAGCGCTTTGATGACGCGAACCACTTCCTGCTCCAGTTCGGGATCCAGCGCAGAGGTGGGTTCATCGAAAAGCAGCGCGCGCGGTTCCATGCAGAGCGCGCGGGCAATCGCGGCGCGTTGCTGCTGCCCGCCCGACATCTGCGCGGGGTAGACATCGGCCTTGTCGCCAATGCCCACTTTGTCCAAAAGCGAACGCGCGCGGGGTTCAACCTGTGCGCGGTCTTGCTTCAGAACATGCAATGGCGCTTCCATCACGTTTTGCAACACGCTCAGGTGCGACCACAGGTTGAAACTTTGGAACACCATCGACAGATTGGTGCGAATACGCGTAACCTGCGCGCGGTCCGCGGGCTGGCGATGCGCGCCCGTGCCTCGCCATTGCACGGGCTCTCCTTCGAAAAGGATGTCGCCCTGTTGGCTGTCTTCCAACAGGTTGCAGCAGCGCAGTAGCGTGGATTTCCCCGACCCGGACGACCCGATGAGCGAAATGACATCACCCTTTTGGGCTGCAAGGCTGACGCCCTTCAACACTTCAAGCGGCCCATAGGCCTTGTGCAACTCGCGGATCTCTATGACAGGCGTGTCGGGCATGTGACCTTGCTGGCGTAACGTGACCGCCATTTCTGCCCAATTTTAACGCATTGGCAAGGGTGCTCTCGCCGCTCGCCGTTTGGTGACGCAGCGTCGTGCGGCCTGTGCCTAGTTGTTGCGCAACCCCGGCCAGTTCGCATCGGCCTGCGTGATGAAGCCCGGAATGTCGCGCTCCCAGCGGCGCTGAACGCGGCGGTTGGCGTTCAGGTAAAGCTTGCCATCGACAATGGCCCAAGTATTCGGGTCGATCGGGGCCAGATAGCCCTCTGCCACGGCCCATGCGCAATAGCCATCATATTGCGGGGCGTAGCGGGTTGGGTTGGCGGCGAATAGATCGCGGTTGGCGACCGATGCGAAATGCCAGCGCTTCCCGCCCCAATCCAGCGAATATAACGCGTCACCCCGGCTCGGCGCGTCATCCACGAAATAGGCAACCGGGTCGTAGCCATCCAGCGCAGGCCCATTTTGGGCAAAAACCCGAGCGGCTGGCAGGGCAAGTAAAGGGGCGGCCAAAACGGCGCGGCGAGAGATCATTTTATTCTCCATCGTGACTGCATCACACTACGCAAGCCCGCCCCAAATCGTAACATCACCCTTGTGTGAATGGCTTGCGACAGCGCCGCGCGGGTTGTAGGTGTCAGGCCAAACAGATCAGGAGCAACTCTCATGGCGTCGTATCAATATGTCTACCACATGGATGGCGTGTCCAAGACCTATCCGGGTGGCAAGAAATGCTTTGAAAACATCCGCCTGTCCTTTCTGCCGGGCGTGAAAATCGGCGTTGTGGGCGTGAACGGCGCTGGTAAATCCACACTTCTGCGTATCATGTCCGGCGCCGACAAGGATTTCACCGGCGAGGCTTGGGCCGCCAAGGGTGCCAAGGTTGGCTACCTGCCTCAGGAACCGCACCTGGACCCGGCGTTGGACGTGCGCGGCAATGTCATGCTGGGCGTGGCGGAAAAGCAAGCCAAGCTGGATCGCTACAACGAACTCGCCATGAATTATTCCGACGAAACCGCCGATGAAATGGCCGCCCTGCAAGACCAGATCGACGCAGAAAACCTTTGGGATCTGGACAGCCAGATTGATGTGGCTTTGGAGGCGCTGCGCTGCCCACCCGACGACGCCAATGTCGAAACCCTGTCTGGGGGCGAGCGCCGCCGCGTGGCTTTGTGCAAGCTGCTGCTCGAAGCGCCCGACATGCTGCTTTTGGACGAACCGACCAACCACCTAGACGCCGAAACGGTCGCGTGGCTGCAACAGCACCTGATCGACTACAAGGGCACCATCCTGATCGTGACGCACGACCGCTACTTCCTGGATGACATCACCGGCTGGATTCTGGAACTCGACCGTGGCCGCGGCATTCCCTACGAGGGGAATTACTCGGCATGGCTGGAGCAAAAGGCCAAACGCTTGGCGCAGGAAGCGCGCGAAGACAAGTCGCGTCAGAAATCGCTGGAGCGCGAATTGGAATGGATCAGGGCAGGGGCCAAGGCACGGCAGACCAAATCCAAGGCGCGCATTTCCGCTTATGAAGAAAAGGCCAACCAGTCCGAGCGCGAGAAGGTTGGCCGCGCGCAGATCATCATCCCCAACGGCCCGCGCTTGGGCGGCAAGGTCATCGAAGTGACCGACCTGCGCAAAGGGTTCGAGGATAAGCTGCTGATCGAAAACCTGTCCTTCGCGCTACCGCCCGGTGGCATTGTCGGCGTGATCGGGCCGAACGGGGCGGGGAAATCGACCCTGTTCCGTATGCTGACCGGGCAGGAACAGCCCGACGCAGGCACGGTCGAATTCGGCGATACAGTGCAGCTATCCTATGTTGACCAGTCGCGCGACGCGCTGGACGGGAACAAAACCGTCTGGGAAGAAATCTCGGACGGGTTGGACATTGTCACCTTGGGCGATGCCGAAGTGAACAGCCGCGCTTATTGCTCTGCTTTCAACTTCAAGGGCGGGGACCAGCAAAAGAAGGTTGGTTTGCTATCCGGCGGTGAACGCAACCGCGTGCATATGGCAAAGCTGCTGCGCGCGGGCGGGAACGTGCTGCTGCTCGATGAGCCGACCAACGATCTGGACGTGGAAACCCTGCAAGCGCTGGAAGCGGCGCTGGAAGATTTCGCGGGCTGCGCAGTCATCATTTCGCACGACCGCTTCTTCCTTGACCGCCTCTGCACGCATATTCTGGCCTTCGAGGGCGAGGCGCATGTCGAATGGTTCGAAGGCAACTTCGCGGCTTATGAGGAAGACAAGAAGCGGCGGCTTGGCCCGGACGCGCTGGAGCCGAAGCGGGTGAAGTATAAGAA
>CAYNWX010000135.1:0-7131 GCA_964401005.1 uncultured Natronohydrobacter sp. | reverse complement strand
CGATGTTCCTGCTGGGCGCGTCTTTCGCCTTCTACGTTGTAACGCCCTTGGCGTATGACTTCTTTCTTGGCTTCCAGCAATTCGGCGCTGGCGGCGAAGCGGTGGTCGAGGATGGCGCGGCGGCGCCCTTGTCGGTGGTGTTCCAAGGCTCGGCTCAGGAATACCTGAACCTAACCATCCGCTTTATCGTGGCCTTCGGCATGTGCTTTCAGCTGCCGGTGCTGCTGACGCTGATGGGCAAGGCCGGGCTTGTGTCGGAAGCAGGGCTGAAAGCCGGGCGCAAATGGGCCGTGGTGGGTATTCTGACGCTGGCCGCCCTTGTCACGCCGCCCGATGTGATAACACAGGTCATCCTGTTCGCGGTGGTTTATGGGCTGTATGAAGTGTCCATCTGGCTGGTCGCGCGGGTCGAACGCGCCCGCAATGAACGCTTGCGCCGCGAAGGTTTGCTGGATGACGAGGACGACGCGGGCGAGGCTGACGATGGGGCCGACGACGGGGCCGACGACGGGGCCGGCAAAGCATGAATGACGACGCCCTGACGCGGATTGCCGAGGCGTTGGAGCGTCTTTCGCCGCCGCCGGGGCGTGCGCCAGACCTGACAAGCGCCGAAGCCTTTGTCTGGCATACCACCCCAGACCGTTTGCGCGCGGTGCCGCAGGTGAACCGGGTTGATCTAGATCTGCTGGTGGGCATTGCCCGCGCCCGCGATACGCTGCTGGCCAATACGCTGCAATTCGCGCGCGGCTTGCCCGCGAATAACGCGCTTTTATGGGGCGCACGCGGGATGGGGAAATCATCGCTCGTGAAGGCCGTGCATGGCGCGGTCGCGGCGCAACACCCGGACAGCGGGCTGAAGCTGGTCGAAATCCAGCGCGAAGACCTGCCAAGTATTGGCCGCTTGCTGGAGCTGTTGCGCAGCTCTGAAGGTCGGTTCATCCTGTTTTGCGACGATCTGTCCTTCAGCCATGACGACCAGCATTACAAATCGCTGAAAGCGGTGCTGGATGGCGGTGTCGAAGGGCGGCCAGACAATGTGGTGCTCTATGCCACGTCGAACCGCCGCCACCTTATGCCGCGTGACATGATCGAGAATGAACGCTCCTCTGCGATTTCGCCGTCGGAAGCGGTCGAGGAAAAGGTGTCGCTGTCGGACAGGTTCGGACTGTGGCTGGGCTTTCATGCCTGCGATCAGGACGATTACCTGGCCATGATTGAAGGTTATTGTGCGGCCTATGGGCTGTCGATCGACCCCGTGCGCCTGCGGGCAGAGGCAATCGAATGGCAAGCCACGCGTGGTAGCCGGTCGGGTCGCGTGGCGTGGCAATTCTTTACTGACCTAGCGGGCCGCGAAGGCGTTGCGATCACTAGTTAGAACTGTGTAACCGTTGCAGGGGGCTTTGCCCCCGTCGCGGCTTTGCCGCGCCTCCCCCAGGATATTTTGGCAAGGATGAAAGGGTTAGGACGCCACCTCTGCCAAGAGTTGCGCGTTCCCGCCCGAAGCGGTCGTATCGATGCACAAGTGCCGTTCCAGCATGACATGCGCGTGGTCGGGACGGTCGGTGATCAGCGGCAGGATCGGTCCCGTGCGGCGTGCGAGCGCTTGGGCAAGCTGGCGCGCGGTTGTGTCTTTGCCCCAATACAGCACGCCTGAAAAGCCAGTTGCGCGGTCAATGTCTTGCGGGATGCCGTCGAGTGCTAAAGCATGGCCGCCAAGGGCTTCGACGGCGCGTTTCTGCTCTGCTGCCACATCCGGCCCCGGCCCAAGGCAGAGCAGAGGCGCACGGGTGATGTCGCGCAGGCGGTTCGATTCGCCAGTGGGGCCGGGGAGGCTCTGCGCTTTCAGGACAATCTCTGGCCGCGGGTGTAACGCCTTGGCCAGCATGCCTGCGGGCCGGGGCACAAGTTGACAGCTTTTGCGCGGCGTCGTGGCTAAGGTAAAGCGCGTCAGATATTGCGGCCCGCCCGCCTTTGGTCCGGTGCCCGAAAGCCCTTCACCGCCGAAAGGCTGGCTGCCCACGATGGCCCCGATCTGGTTGCGGTTGACATACATGTTGCCCGCGCGGATGCGCTCCACCACATGTTGCACTCGGGTGTCGATGCGGGTGTGCAGCCCGAAGGTCAGCCCGTAGCCCGTGGCATTCACATCGTCGATGACGCGGTCCAGATCCGCGGCTTTGAAGCGGGCGATATGCAGGACGGGGCCGAAGATTTCTTGGGTCAGATCGGCAATGCCCTGCACCCGCAACGCTACCGGGGCAATGAAATGCCCATCGGTCGGGGCGGTCAGTTCGTGCAGCACGCGGCCCTGGCTGCGGGCCTTGGCGATATAGGCGGCGATTTGGCCTTGCGCCTCGGCGTCGATGAGTGGGCCGATATCGGTCGCCAGATGCCACGGGTCGCCCAGTTGCAATTCCGCCATCGCGCCGAAGAGCATGGCTTCGAAGTCTTCGGCCACATCTTCTTGGACATAGAGACAGCGCAGCGCCGAGCAGCGTTGCCCGGCCGACTGGAAGGCAGAGGCGATGACATCGCGCACGGCTTGTTCCGGCAGCGCGGTGCTATCCACGATCATGGCGTTCAAGCCACCGGTTTCGGCAATCAGCGGCGCGCCGGGGGCCATGTGGTCGGCCATTGCGGCTTGGATGCGCTTGGCGGTTTCGGTCGAGCCGGTGAAGGCCACGCCTGCCACGCGCGGGTCCGAGGTGAGGGCTGCGCCTACCGTCGCGCCGTCCCCCGGAAGCAGTTGCAATACCTCTCGCGGCACGCCTGCTTGGTGCAAAAGCTCGGTGGCGTAATACGCGATGATCGGCGCCTGTTCGGCGGGTTTGGCGAGCACGCCATTGCCCGCAGCCAGCGCGCCGGCAATCTGGCCGGTGAAAATGGCCAGCGGGAAGTTCCAAGGGGAAATGCAGGTGAAAACGCCCCGCGCAGGGTGCTCAAGGCTTTCGGCTTGGCCCGCATAGTAGCGCAAGAAATCCACTGCCTCGCGCAATTCGCCGACCGCATCGGCTTGGGTTTTTCCCGCCTCGCGCGCAAGGATGACGAAGATCGGACCGAAATGGTCTTCGTAAAGGTCGGCGGCGCGCCGCAACACCTTGGCGCGGGTGGTGGCATCTGCCTCCCATTTACAGGCGGCGGTGAGGGCAGTTTCCACATCTGCGCCAGAGGCTTGCATGACGGTGCCCAAGCGATCTGTCGGGTTTGCCGGGTTGTGGGCCGAATAGCCTTCGCTGCCGCCTATATTGCCCGCGATCAAGGGCGCAACGGTGAATTCTGCCGTGGCCCAGGGTGCGCGGGCCTTGGCGATCTCGTCCAGATCGCTTGCATCGGTCAGATCCCAGCCGCGCGCGTTGCGCCGCATGGGCCCAAACAGGTTGGGGCCATTGGCGATTTTCGGGTTCAAGCCTTTCGGTGCGCTGTTCAATGCGGAAAAAGGGCAGGTGGCAACCGTTTCGGGCGGCACGTTTTCATCCACGATCTGGTTGACGAAGGATGAATTCGCCCCGTTTTCCAACAGGCGGCGGACAAGATAGGCCAGCAGGTCCTTATGCGCGCCTACGGGCGCATAGATGCGGCAGTGCGTGCCTTCGCGCTTCAAAACGATGTCATGCAGTGCCTCGCCCATACCGTGCAGGCGCTGGAATTCGTAATCGGCGGGGTCCACGGCCATCTCGGTCGCCATGTGCAGCACGGCGGCGACGGTATGTGCGTTATGGGTGGCAAACTGTGGATACAGCCGGTCGCGTACAGTCAGCAATTGGCGCGCGCAGGCAATGTAATTCACGTCACTCGCGGGTTTCTGAGTCAGCACAGGGAAGCCATCCAGCCCCAAAACCTGCGCGCGTTTTATCTCCGTGTCCCAGTAGGCGCCCTTGACCAGCCGCACCATTAGCTTGCGATCCAGGTTTTCCGCTTTTGCGGCCAACCAGTTGATCACATCGGCGGCGCGGGGGCCGTAGGCTTGCACCACCACGCCGAACCCGTCCCAGCCGTCCAGCGCGGGGTCGTCCAGCACCCGGTCGATGACCTGCAAGGACTGCGCCAAGCGGTCACTTTCTTCGGCGTCGATGTTAAAGCCCAGTCCCAGAGCCGCAGCCAGCCGCGCCAGATCGCGCACGCGCGGCACCAGCTCGGCCATCACGCGGTCCTCCTGCGCGACCTCGTATCGGGGGTGCAGCGCGCTGAGTTTGACTGAAATGCCGGGATTGGTGCGAATGTCATTGCCATTGGCGCGCGCGCCAATGGCGCGGATGGCGCGCGCATAAGCAGTTTGGTAGCGCTTGGCATCCTCCATGGTGCGGGCGGCCTCGCCCAGCATGTCGTAGGAATAGCTATAGCCGCGCGCTTCCATCTTGGCCGCGCGGGTCATGGCGCTGTCAATGCTTTCGCCCAGCACGAATTGACGGCCCATTTCCTTCATGGCGCGGGCGACGGCTTTGCGGATCACCGGCTCGCCCAACCGCTTGACGGCGCTGCGCAGGGTGGCGGCGGCGGATGTGCCGCGTTCGTCCAGCACGCGGCCGGTCAGCATCAGCGCCCATGTGGACGCGTTCACAAGGCTGGAGGATGACCGCCCTAGATGCTGCCCCCAATCGGAAGGCGCGATCTTGTCTTCGATCAGATCGTCTATGGTGGCGGCATCGGGCACACGCAACAGCGCCTCTGCCAGACACATCAACGCCACGCCTTCGCTGGTGGACAGGCCATATTCCGCCAGAAAAACCTCCATCAGGCCGGGCGCGTCATGGCTTCGAATGTCGCGCACCAACCCCGCAGCGCGGGTGCTGATCTGGGTGCGGGCCGTTTCATCAAGCGCGGCAGCCGCGATCGCATGCTCCAGATGCGCGCTCTCGTTGCGCCGGATATCGTGTGTTAGGGTCTTAGGCAGGGGAAAAGGCACGGCACACTCCGACAGGCAGGGTTTGCGAATGTCCTGACTATGGCAGGAAACACATTTCATTTTTTTCTGAAATATGCTTTGGTGCAGGCCAGGTGCCCGAATTTGAAGGAATTACCCAAACAATGACCCGGATCAAGCTGGACAGCTTCGACCATGCGATTCTGCGCAATCTGGCGGTGGACGGGCGTATGAGCGTGACCGAACTTGCGGGGCGCATTGGCCTGACGAAGTCGCCCACGCAAGCGCGGCTGCGGCGGTTGGAAGAGCAGAGGGTTATCCTTGGCTACCGTGCTCTAATCGATCCGCTACAGATTGACGCGGCGCATATCGCCTTTGTCGAGGTGAAGCTGTCGGACACCCGCGAAAACGCGCTGAGCGCGTTCGAGGAAGCTGTGCGCAAAGTACCGGAGATCGAAGAATGCCATCTGATCGCGGTCGCGTTCGACTATCTGCTGAAAGTCCGTAGCCGGGACATTTCTGCCTATCGGCGCGTGCTGGCAGAGCATATTTCGGGGCTGCCCTGCATCACTTCGACCTCGACCCATGTGGTGATGGAAGCGGTCAAGGAAACCGGGGCGCAATCCCCAATTTAGCGCCCGTTTGCCACGCGGCGGGTAGGGCGGTCGGTTTGCTCGGCATCTTCAGCGTTTAACGCCTCGACGGTGTCGCGCAGTTCGCTCAGCAGGTTCAGCAAGCTGTCCAAACGCTCTGCCCCGAAGGCCTTCGCTAGGCGCTGGTAATCGGGTTCAGATTCTTCAACCACTTCCTCAAACAAGGCGCGCCCAGCCTCTGTCAGCATCACGCGGTGGCGGCGGGCATCGGTGCATTCAACTTGGCTGATCAACCCGCGCTGCGTCAGGCTACGGAAAATTCGTGTCAAAGAGGGCGGCAAGATCACGCAACGCTCGGAAAGCGTGCGCGCATCAAGGCCCTCTTCTTCGGCCAATGCGCGCAACACGCGCCATTGCGGCATGGTCAGGTCGTGGCAATCGATGTAAGGCTTGAAGTAACGGGTGGTAGCCTCGCGCGCGCGCAACAGCGAAATCGGAAGCGATTTCTCGTATTTGCGGAGTTCCTTGGCTTTCTTATCGGGCATCATGTGGCCTTTTCTAGGTTTCACCGAAGGTAGCAGAGCGACCGCTTGTTTCAAATGGAAACTATTTCGCAGGCGCAAAATCGCCTGCTTGCGTGGCATGCTTGCCCCTTGCGCGCGCGGCTTCGATTGGGCAAGACCGCGTCAGAGCAATTTCAAGAGCCACTCGAAAGGCCCAGACCCATGTCCGATATGTCCGCCGATGCCTATAACGTCACCGCAGAAGAATTGCGTCAATTCATTGAGCGCTATGAGCATCTGGAAGCTGAAAAGGCCGATATAGCCGACCAGCAAAAAGAGGTGATGGCAGAGGCGAAGGGTCGTGGCTACGACACCAAGGTGCTTCGTAAGATCATCGCGCTGCGCAAGCGCAAGCCCGACGAGATCGCCGAGGAAGAAGCAGTTCTGGAGGTCTACAAGGCCGCACTTGGGATGGTGTAAGCCACGCTTCAGGGTTGCAGCAGCGTGACACCGTCCATCGTGGCGATCGTCTCTACATCGTTGTCGTAAAGCTCTGACAGCAGATCGACCATGTCTTCGCTCCAACCAATGGCTGACACATCTACATCGATCTTTGCTTCATCGCAGAATTTGTCGAGGAACGCCGCAATAACGCGCTGTCGCTGGCTACGATCCATCGGCGGCGCGTTGTCCATATAGGTGGCCAACTTGGCGGCACCACCATCTACCAAGACGTTGTCGAACCATGCATAAACATGCGTGAGTGAGGTTGTGTCTTGATGACCAGATACAAGTTTAAGAACATCTTCCCAGATGAAAGGAGTATCCTCATCGCACCAGACGGTGATGGGTGCTTCCGGGAACTGGGTCCGGATCGTGTGGATCAGGTCTGACCAGCGCAGCTTGGTGGGCTCTAGATCACCCGTTATGATTGCGGCCTGTTCCTCATTTACTGAATCTATGAGCGCAGGCAAAAAAGAGGCAGGGTTGCGAATAGCCATGTAAAAGCTAACGTTGTGGTCGCGAAACAGGGTTCGTAGCCCCGCAACACGAGGTTCTGCCATCGGGCAAAACTGCGCGCGGCGCACGGCACTGGGTAAGGGCGACAAAAAGCGCGTGCTTGACAGAACCAGCCGCTCGGGTGCGTCCTTGGACAGGATTGTATCCAGCAGCA
>CAYNWX010000134.1:0-14173 GCA_964401005.1 uncultured Natronohydrobacter sp. | reverse complement strand
CGGCTCGGATGACAACGGCGACGACATTGCAAAGATGAAATTCTTCTACAGCACGGTCAATGAAGACGGGTCTACCAGCGAATTGTAGCCCGAAGGCTGGGCACAAGTGGTCGAGGTTGAATTGCCAGAAGGCACATCTTTCGCAGAGCTTCCACTGGAAGAGGCCGAAGCCCAAGTCTTGGCCGATCTGGAAGAGAAGGGTGTCGAAGTTGGCGAGATCTATCAGGTCACGCTGGTGGGTACCGATGCCGATGGCAACGAGGCCTATTACGACTACACTCTGGTTGAAGACGAGGATGGCAACCTTTCTCTGGAGCCGATGAGCGAAGATGACGACCTTCTTGCTCAGCTCAGCACGGGCGATGCTGAAAATGAAGAGCATCCCGAAGACGAAGAGTATGAAGACGAAGACGACTCCAACTGGTGCTAAGCCGATCTGAATGAAGACAACCGCCCGGTGCCCTGCGCACCGGGCGTTTTTCATTGACCATCTATGCAGTGCTGATGTCCCGTTATTGCCATCTTTACATGTTTCCTTGGCCGGATAAGCGCAATCGAGGTGCCAGATGGATATTGAAACAACTATTGCCGAGATGAGGATGGACAAAGAGGATGCGGCACGATTTCGCCGGGTTCACGATGCGGCTCGCGGCTTGTTCGGAGACCGCTTAACCCGGATCAGCACACCGGGTGGAAGCTATCGCGCCAGCTACCGCATTCATCTGGGCGAGGTGACGGCCATCGCGTCTTGCAGGGATGATTTCCGCCGCACCCGTGTCGAAGCCTTCGCGTTGCGCAAATTGGGGGCCATTTGCGAAGCAATGCCGCGCTGCTTGGGTTTGACTGACGATGTCTTGTTCCAAAGCGATGCCGGCCAGCGCCGCCTGAATGTCGCGATGTTCGAAGAAAGCGGTGTTGCCCGGCAGCAAATCGCGGCAAAAGCAGTCGATGCGCTATTCGACATCCATCGAAATGCGCGCAAAGCTGAGATGCACAAATACATGCCACCCCTCGGGTCCACCAAGGCTTGGGTCACACGCGTTGTCAACGCGGTTCGCAAGCTGGAAAAGCAGGGTGCCAAGATTGGCAAAGGCTTCAACCGGTTCGAGGTGTTCGACACGCTGATGGTCGCCCCGCGCCAATTCGTAAAATGGGATTGCCGCTCTGGCAACGCCGCGCTGGACGACGCTGGCAAGCTACGCTGGTTCGATTTCGAATATTGCGGGCTGCGCCACGGGGCAGAGGATTTCGCTTGGCTGATTGCCGATGAAAGCTGGCCGCTAGACGCGCCCACCATGTTCGACATGGTGCGCGACGCCTATGACCCGGACACCCCCGGTTCGCGTGAGGATTGGTTGGATTATCTGTCGCTCTATACGGTGTTTCACGCCTTGCAGCGTTTGCAGCTCATGCAATCCGAAGTCGCCAAGCGCGGGTGGAAATCCAAGCGCAAGGTCGTGGCACGCGACGATGTCGGTCTGCACCCCGATTTCGCGCTGCAATTGTGCCAAGTGGCCATGTTCTTTGCCGATCGCAGCCGCTTGACCGCGCCGCTGCTTCCTATGTTCGAAGAGGTCGCGCGCGAGATCGCCCCGCTGGCCGATGCCGCTTGACCCGACCGGAGTGAGAGAGATGACAACCCTGCATATGACCCGCCCTGCCAAGACAATTGCCTGGACGGACACTTACCATAACGGTGGCGTCGAAGGGCGCCCGCTTGCGGAATGGTATAAGTCAGAATTTGCCGCGCATTTCGACGCAATGGATTTCAGCGCAGAGCTGCCAGACCCTGCCCCGCAGCCCGCAGAGGTGACGCCTGCCGACACCGCAGAGATTGATATCTGTGCACGCTGCCAATTATGCATGGATGGCTCTATCTTTCCCGCAAGCGCTGATGCGCCGCGCCAGCCGGGCAAAACCTATCGCTGCGCCCTGCTAGGCTGGTTGAGAGAGAGCATTGTCGACGCGGAATTCGCCACTCAGGTGGTCGAGGATGCCCGAGCGCTACAAGCGCGCGCCATTGATGGGTTTATGACTGCCATGCCAGAGCATTTTGGCACATTACGCCCCTCTACCGCTTTGGATGCAGAAGAACACTATGTGCAGGGCCGCGCGCTGGGGGTCGAGTTCATTAAACCGCACCGCGATGTGGCATGGTTTCATTTCGACAGTTACCGCAGCTTCATTCGGTTGAATTTCGAAAGCCGCTTTTTGCAAGACTGATCCGAGCCCCACTCTGGGCTGGACAAGCGCTGCCCTGCGCCACAAAACGGGGCAAGCGGCAAAGGATCAGACCCATGAGCACTGCACGGATTGTAACAATTGGCGATATTGACATTGGCGGCGCACATCCGTTTGCCCTGATCACCGGGCCTTGCCAGTTGGAAAGCCTGGATCATGCCCGCATGATGGCAGAGCGTATTGCAGCGGCCTGCGCGCCTACGGGCACAAAGTTCATCTTCAAGGCCAGCTACGACAAGGCGAACCGGTCGTCCATCAACACCAAGCGCGGCTTGGGGATGGACGAGGGGCTGTCGATTCTGTCGAAGATCCGCGACGAATATGGCTGCCCGGTCCTGACCGATGTGCACGACGCGCGCCAATGTGCGCCTGCCGCCCAAGCTTGCGATGTGCTGCAAATTCCGGCTTTCCTATGCCGCCAGACCGATCTTCTACTGGCGGCAGGCGAAACCGGGGCGGCGATCAACGTGAAAAAGGGCCAGTTCCTTGCGCCGTGGGACATGGGCAATGTGGCCGAAAAGATCGCGTCCACCGGGAATGCGCGGATCATGCTGTGCGACCGGGGCACGTCGTTTGGCTATAACACGCTGGTCAGTGATTTTCGTGGTCTGCCGATAATGGCGCAAACGGGCTACCCCGTGGTGTTCGACGCCACGCATTCGGTGCAGCAACCCGGCGGGCAGGGGGTGACAAGCGGCGGGCAGCGCGAATTCGCGCCGGTGCTGGCACGCGCGGCCTGTGCGGTGGGCGTGTCGGCGCTGTTTATTGAGTCACATCAAGACCCGGACAATGCGCCATCAGACGGGCCTAACATGATCCCGGTGGACCAGATGGAAGGGCTGATCGCGCAGCTTCGCGCCTTCGATGGGTTGGCCAAGGGCATGGCGGTATGAGCCAAATTGCCATCATCATCCCGGCGCGCTACGCCTCTACCCGGTTTCCGGCCAAGCCGCTTGCGCCGTTGCGCGGGGCATCTGGGCAGGTGAAAACGCTGCTGGAACGCTCGGTCGAGGCCGGGCGCGCGGCTGTGGCGGATATGGGCCTGCAGGCCACGCTTTATGTGGCGACAGATGACAGCCGCATCGCAGAAGAGGCCGCGCGCATCGGGGCTGACGTTATCATGACCGCCGAGAGCTGCCGAAACGGCACCGAACGCGTGGCTGAAGCGGTGCAGAATGCCGGGTTGGATGCCGAGATCATCATCAACCTGCAAGGCGACGCGCCCCTGACGCCGCCGCATTTCCTGACCGCGCTTGTGCAGGCCATGCGCGATGACCCTGATTGCGGCATTGCGACGCCCATCTTGCGCTGCGATTCGGAAGCGGTGCAAAACTTCATCGCCGACCGCGCTGCCGGGCGTGTGGGCGCGACCACCGTGGTGGCGAACCGCTTGGGCCACGCGCTCTATTTCTCGAAAGAGGTGATTCCCTTCACAAATGGTCGTGGCGTGGTGGATGGCGTGGTGCCGGTGTTCCACCATGTCGGGCTATACGCCTACCGGCGGGCAGCGCTGGATGCCTTTATGGATTGGGACATTGGCCCGCTGGAAACCCTTGAAGGGCTGGAACAATTGCGTTTTCTGGAAAACGGCCACCCCGTGCGCGTGGTCGAAGTGTCTGCCCCCGGTGCAGTGTTCTGGGAGTTGAACAACCCTTCCGACACGCCCTTGATAGAGGGCTATCTGGCCAAGATGGGCTGGGACTAGGCCGTATTTCACGGCGCGGAAAATAGACGCATCTAAAATTCATCTTATGTAGGGCCATATTCCGGGTGGCGGTTAAGCCGCAAATCGGGTTACTGTAAGCTTGACGTGACAGTTCGGCCGAACGGGATGAACAGGGCTTTGGCATCAAACCGGAACAGGCCGCCAGTCGGTTTCAACGCATCGCGCAGCGCGGGGGTGGTCTGGCAGGTCGCGCAGGCGTTGTTCGTGTTTGCGGCGCTGGGCTGGCTGGTCTGGCGCGGGATCGACGCCATGGATTACCGCTGGCAATGGTTCCGGGTTGAACCCTTCTTCTACCGCGTGATCGACGGCGAAATTATCTGGGGCCCCTTGGTGCGCGGCCTGATCCTGACCATCGAGATTGCGGCGATTGCGGGCGCTTTGGCCGTGATCATCGGGTTCCTGACCGCGCTGGCGCGGCTGTCGCAATCCTATGCCGCGCGGGTTCTGGCCAAGGTTTATCTGGAAGCCATCCGCAACACGCCGCTGCTGGTGCAGTTGTTCCTTGTTTACTTCGTGCTTGCCCCGATCATCGGGATCGACCGCTTCTGGGCAGGGGTGCTGTGTCTTGCGTTTTACGAAGGGGCCTTCGCTGCAGAGATTATACGCGGTGGCCTGCGCGGCATAGATCGTGGCCAATACGAGGCCGCCGATGCCGTGGGCCTGACCGCGTGGGACAAATATCGCTACATCATCGTGCCGCAATCCATGCCGCTGGTGCTGCCGCCGCTGACGGGGTTGCTGATTTCCACGATCAAGCATTCCGCCATTGTCAGCGTGATCGCGCTGGCGGAACTGACCACGCAAGGGCTGAACCTTGTATCCAACACCTTCATGGCTTTTGAGGTTTGGTTCCTTGTTGCCGGGATCTATCTGGCCCTGACAGTAAGCCTGTCTTTCGCGATCACCTTGTTCGAGCACTACCTGAACAAACCCAAACGTTAACCAACCAGAGAGTAAACATATGACCTTTCCATCCATGAAAACCATGACAATCGCGGCCACGATGGCGCTGGGTGCGGTGCTGTCCTCGGCCGCCCATGCGCAAGAAAGCGTGCTGGACACCATCCAGGAACGCGGCACGCTGGTCGTTGGCATGTCCACCTTCGTGCCTTGGGCCATGCGCAGCACCGAAGGCGAGCTGATCGGCTTTGAAATTGACGTGGCCACCAAGCTGGCCGAAGATATGGGCGTCGAGATCGAGTTCGTGCCGACCCAGTGGTCGGGCATCATCCCGGCACTTCTGGCGGGCAAGTTCGACGTCATCATCGGCGGCATGTCGATCACGCCGCAGCGGAACCTGACCGTGAACTTTACCGCTCCCTATGCGAATTCCGGCAACCAACTGGCCGCGAACCTGGCCCTGACTGCCGATTTCGACGAGATGTCGGATTTCGACGACGCCTCGGTCAATCTTGTCTGCCGCCGCGGCGTGGTGGGCTGCGACGTGCTGGCCGCCAATTTCCCGCGCGCCAATATCCTGCAATTCGACGATAATGCCCAAGCCCTGCAAGAGGTGCTGAACGGCAATGCGCATGCCATCGTGGCCAGCGCGCCGGAACCTGCTTTCTGGGTCGAAGCGAACCCCGACACGATCGAGCTGGCCTTTGACGGGGCCTTCTTGTCGCGCGGCAACGAAGCATTTGCGCTGCGCAAGGGTGACCCGGATGCGCTGAACTTCTTCTCGAACTGGATTCTGGTCAACCAGTCGAATGGCTGGCTGGAAGAGCGCCATGATTACTGGTTCTCTGGCCAGCAGGCTTGGATCGACAGCGTCGCGACCGAGTAAGCAAACGCTTTGACCCGCCGCTCCCCACCACCCCCCGCACCGCGCCGTCGTTTGACGGTGCTCGACATGGCCCTGTTCGGTCTTGTCGTAGGGGCGGTTTTGTTCGTGGCGTGGCGGGTCAATTCCGTGCTGGTCTATGATTGGGACTGGTCGCGCGTGCTTGGCTTTGTAGTCCGGTTTGACGCGGAAACTGGCGCTTGGGTCAGCAACCTGTTGTTGCAAGGCTTGTTTACCACCATTCGTCTGGCCTTTTGGGGCACGATCTTTGCCGCGATCATCGGGCTGGTCATGGGCTATTGGCGCACCTGCGACACGCTGGCGCTGCGGATCATCAGCCGCACCTATGTAGAGTTGATCCGCAACATCCCGCCCTTGGTGTTCATCTTCATCTTCTATTTCTTCATCTCCAGCCAACTGTTCCCGGCTTTGGGGATGGACAATATCGACCGCAACAGCCCTTGGGTGGATAACGCTTTCTTTCGCTTCGCCTTTGGCGAACCCGCGCTGTTCACCAACTTTCTGTCCGGCCTGATCTGCCTTGCGCTGTTCGAGGCCGCCTATATCACCGAAATCGTACGGGCGGGCATCCAGTCCATCGACCGCGGCCAATGGGAAGCCGGGCGCGCGATTGGGCTGTCGCGCAGCAACCTGTTACGCGACATCATCTTTCCGCAAGCCATTCGCAAAATCTTGCCGCCGCTCGCGGGCCAATTCATCACGCTGATCAAGGACAGCGCGATTATTTCGCTGATTTCTGTGCAGGAACTGACCTTTCTGGCTTCGGAAGTTGCCGCCACCACCAGCCGTGTGTTTGAAACGTGGATCTTGGTCGCCGCGATGTATTTCGCGCTGTGCTATCTGTTCGCCTTCATCTTCGCCCGGCTGGAGCGCCGCGCAAACCGCGCCCGCCGCTAGGAGCCTATCTTATGCCCCCAACCCCGCTGGTCGAGATTTCCGGCCTGAGCAAATGGTATGACGATTTCTCGGCATTGCATGACATTCATCTGACAGTTGCAGAGGGTGAGAAGGTCGTCATCTGCGGCCCGTCCGGGTCTGGCAAATCGACACTCATTCGCTGCATCAACCAGTTGGAAGAGCATCAGCAAGGCACCATCCGCGTGGCGGGCCAAGAGGTGCGGCCGGGCATGAAAGGCATTGAAGCCATCCGGCGCGAGGTCGGCATGGTGTTCCAAAGTTTCAACCTGTTCCCGCATATGACAATTCTGGAAAACCTGACGCTTGGCCCAATCCGCAATCGCGGCATGGACCGGGCCGCCGCGCGCAAGCTGGCGATGGTATATCTGGACAAGGTACGCATTGCCGAACAGGCCGACAAATACCCGCCGCAGCTTTCGGGCGGGCAGCAGCAGCGCGTGGCCATTGCGCGGGCGCTATGCATGCAGCCGCGCATCATGCTGTTTGACGAACCGACATCGGCGCTTGATCCCGAAATGATTGCAGGCGTGCTAGAGGTGATGGAAGGGTTGGCGCGCGACGGCATGACCATGATCGTGGTCACGCATGAAATGGGCTTTGCCCGCCGCGTGGCGGACCGTGTGGTATTCATGGATGAAGGCGAGATTGTCGAGATCGCGCCGCCAGAACAATTTTTCAACGCCCCGCGAAGCGAACGCGCCAAGCTGTTCCTTGGCCAGCTTCTGAACCACTGAAGAAGGTTTGAAACCAGCGCAGCGCCCTTCTATACATTGGCCAGACCAGTTGCAGGAGCGCCCATGCCAAACCCGAAAGCCGCCATGCTTGTTATCGGCGATGAAATCCTGTCAGGCCGCACGCGCGATGCCAATATGCATTACCTCGCGGGCGAATTGACGCGGGTCGGCATTGATCTGGAAGAGGTGCGGATCGTGTCGGATAAATCCGACCGGATCATCGCGGCGCTGAACGCGTTGCGCGCTGATTATGACCACGTTTTCACCTCTGGCGGCATCGGCCCCACGCATGACGACATTACCGCCGATGCGGTGGCCGCGGCGTTTGGCGTTAGCATTGATGTGCGCGAGGATGCGCGCGCCATTCTGGTCGCGCATTATCAGCGCACGGGGCTGGAGCTGAACGCCGCCCGCCTGCGCATGGCGCGTATTCCCGACGGGGCAAGCCTGATCGACAATCCGGTGTCTTCTGCGCCCGGATTTACCATTGGAAATGTGTATGTCATGGCCGGGGTGCCCGCGGTGTTTCAGGCCATGGTCGCGTCGGTTTTGCCGGGGTTGCAGGGGGGTGCGGCGCTTTACAGCCAGACATTGTGCATCAATCGCGGAGAGGGTGAGATCGCAGGCCCGCTGTCGGACCTGGCGCAAGCGCATCCAGACGTGTCGATTGGCAGCTACCCGTTCCAGCGTGACGGGGCGTTCGGTGTAAACGTGGTCGTGCGCGGGGCCGACAAGGCTATGGTCGATGCGGCGATGGTCGCGCTTTGTGCGCATTTCCCAGAGGCCGTTGCATGATCGGCCCGGATGCCTGCTTTTTGGCCCTTGCTGCCACATGGCCGCCTGCACGCATATGGCACCAAAATGGCTGGACGTTGCGCAACGGCGCGGGCGGCGGCAAGCGCGTGTCGGCCGCAACGGCAAGCGCAGATGCACGGGCTGAGGACTTGGCCGCGCTCATGCCGCACGGCCCGCTGGCCATGCTGCGCCCGGATCAAGCTACGCTCGATGCCGATCTGGCAGGCTTGGGCTATGCGCTGGTGGACCCAACGCTGATCTATGCCGCGCCCGTGGCCGATCTGGCAGAAAAGCCGCCCCATGTCAGCCTGTTCGACATTTGGGAGCCGCTGGAGATCATGCGCGACATCTGGGCCGAAGGTGGCATCGGCCCCGAGCGCATTGACGTAATGGGCCGCGCCCCGGTACCCAAGACCGCTTTTTTGGCGCGCTTGGCCGACCGGGTGGTGGGGTGCGGCTTCTGTGCCATTCATGATGGTGTCGCCATGCTTCACGCCATGGAAATTGCGCCCAATTACCGCCGCCAAGGGGCCGCGCGCACCATGTTGCAAGGGGCCGCTGATTGGGCGCAGGAGCAGGGGGCTGCATGGTTGGCATTGGCGGTAACAGAGGCAAATGCCCCGGCCCGCGCCCTGTATGAACGTGCGGGAATGCAACAGGTTGCGCGCTATCACTACCGGCAGTCGGCGCCCTAGGGTGCAAGTTGTTTTCAAGGCGCTGCGCAAGGGTTAACGATTGCGCAGGTTCAGCAAGAGGTCAGTATGCGGGTTTTCAAATTGGTTGCAGTTCTGGTCGCGATGACGACAGGTCAGGCTCAGGCCCAAAGCTGCGGCGGTGATTTCGGCAGCTTTATTGGCGGTCTGAAAACCGAAGCGGTCAGCATGGGATATGACCGCGCGCTGGTGGACAGGTTTTTCGCCAATGTGAGCCGGGATCAGTCGGTCATCAATGCTGACCGGCGGCAGGGAATCTTCCAGCGCCCGTTTCTGGATTTCTCGCGCGCGCTGATCTCGCAAAACCGGCTGAACAACGGGTTGCGCAATTACGACCGCTACCGTGCCGTGTTCGACGCGGCACAGCGCCAATTCGGGGTGAACCCCGGCATATTGCTGTCCTTCTGGGCGTTCGAGACTGATTTCGGCGCGGTGCAGGGCGATTTTAATACGGTCAATGCGCTGGTCACACTGGCGCATGATTGCCGTCGTCCCGAATTGTTCCGCCCGCAGGTTTTCGCAGCGCTGGAAATGCACCGCCGGGGTGATCTGGACCCACGCACCATGACCGGCGCTTGGGCGGGCGAGATCGGGATGGTGCAAAAACTACCCTCGGACATCATTAACCACGCGGTTGATGGCGATGGCGACGGGCAGATCACGCTGAAAACCTCTCCGGCGGATTCGATCATGTCGGGCGCGTCCATGTTGCAAGCCAAGGGCTGGCGCGCGAATGAGCCGTGGATGCACGAGGTCGCACTGCCGCAAGGGCTGGATCTGACCCAAACCGGCCTGCGCACCCGGATGAGCGTGTCCGACTGGCAGAACATTGGCATCCGGCCCACCCATGGCAGCCTGCCTTCGGGCAATCTGCAAGCCTCGATCATCGTGCCGCAGGGCCATCGCGGCCCGGCCTTCATGGTGTTCGACAATTTCACCACGCTGTTCGAATGGAACCAAAGCTTCATCTACGTCACCACGGCTGCCTATTTTGCGACCCGGCTGACGGGCGCGCCGGTCTATCAGGCCGGAAACCCCGAAACCGGGCTGAACCAAGACCAGATGCGCGATTTGCAGCAGAGGCTGGCTGCACGCGGGTTCGATGTGGGCGCGGTGGACGGCATTTTGGGCGCGAACACCCGTGCCGCCGTGCAAGATATCCAAGCGCAGCTTGGTTTGCCTGCCGATGGTTGGCCCACCCCGGCGCTGTTGCGCGCGCTGTGATCTTTTCAGGATTGTCAGGCATTTCAACACTCGTGGCGCATGGGTCGTAGCGCGCTATTGTGCGGCTTCCACAACAGGGGTGTTTGGGCTGTGCTCTTGCTGCCGAAATATGGTTGGTGTTGCATGCAGATAGCACAGTGCGCATGGCCCGCGTTCCAACTTGGTATTCCGGTTGACCCGGCAAGTCCAAACGGTATTGTGACGCTCGATCCGTGATGCCAGAAATTGCCTTGGGGAAGGTAGACTGCGCGTTGCTGCCCGTATCATTGCCAAAATGGCAGGTATTAAATGACCCAGATTTCGCGCCGGGCCTTTTTGGTCAGCGGCCCTGCGATCGTCCTTTCTGCGTGCTCTGTGGCGCGTGACGCGCCCCGCAAGAGCGAGGTTATATCGGGCGGCGATACAGGGGAGGGTGACGTAGACGCTCTGTTCAGCGTGGTCGAGGTAACCTCTGACAACCTCAAGACCTTTGCGACTTGGCCTGTCAGCGACACGCGCCCTGCTCGGCATTGGCCCAGTCGTGGCGGCGGCCTGACCAGCCAGCGCATTGCAGCGGGCGATATTTTGTCATTGCGTGTGTGGACGGCAGAGGAAAGCTCACTCTTAACAAGTGCGGGTCAGCGATTTGCTGATATCCCAAATCTGATTGTGACGCAGTCTGGTCATATCAACCTGCCTTATGTTGGCGAAGTTCACGTTGCTGGCCTTCGCACAGACAGTGCGCGCGCCCGTATTGAAGAACAACTCGCCGGAATTATTCCATCTGCTCAGGTGCAGTTGGACACTGACATTGGCCGCCGCAACTCTGTCGATATGCTGGGGGGTGTCGCAGCACCGGGCACGTTTCCGTTGGAAGAGCGCAATCTGACTGTTTTGAACCTAGTAAGCGCCGCCGGTGGACCGAAAGATGCTTTGTCAAATCCACAGGTTCTGATCACCAGGGGCAATACCGTCTACCGTATGCCCTATGCCGATATTCTGTCGAAACCAGAACTGGACGCGGCCCTTATCGGGGGCGATCGTGTTGTGATCGTTGAAGACGGGCGCAAGTTCACGGCTCTTGGGGCAACGGGAACGCAGCAGGTCATCGGGTTTGAGACAGAGGATTTGAGCGCGCTTCGTGCCGTTTCATTGATTGGTGGGATCGCCGACAACCGTGCCGATCCGCGCGGTCTTTTGGTCTTGCGTCGCTATCCCAAGTCGGTCGTTGGGCGTGCGGGTGGCCCGCCGAAGGAAAAAATTGTGTTCAGCTTGAACCTGACCAAAGCAGATACGCTTTTCGCGGCCGACCAATTCAACTTGCAAGACGGTGACGTTGTGTTGGCGACACAGGCGGGCAACACGACCGCACAGCGCATTTTGGGGTTGTTTGGCAGCGTCTTGGGCGCAGGACGCACTATCTCCAACCTATAATCTGGCTTTGATCGAAGGCGTGAAGCCAGCATCGGCCATCAACGCGTTGGATCGTGTTTCCACCACTTGTTCCAACGTGGTCAAAAAGTCGCGCAGGTCCTCGCCCGGCCGTATCGGTTGCAGAAACTCTACCACGGCTGTCCCCTGTTTGCGCAACATGCTGCGTTTGGGCCAGAATAGCCCGACATTGGTGGCCACGGGCACGCAGGGTTCCCCAAGTTGGCCGTAGAGCACGGCAGAGCCGATTTTGTAGGGTTTGCTGACGCCGGGTGCGACGCGCGTGCCTTGGGGGTAGATAATGATCTGACCCGCAATCTCGCGGCCCTGTTCGACCCGCGCCAGCATGTCGCGCACTGCAGCACCTCCTTTGCCACGATCAACCGGGATGCAGCCCAGCCACTTAGCATACCAGCCCAGGAACGGTGTGCGCATCAGCTGCTTTTTCATCACGAAACGCGGGTTCGGAAGCGCCCCGAAAATCAGGATAATGTCGAAAAAGCTTTGGTGCTTTGCCGCGATCAGCGCGGCGTAATCCGGGATCTCGCCCCGAATATCGACATGCAGCCCGACCATCCATTCGGCGGTCCAGCGTACGTAGCGGCAATAGGTGTGGCACGCTTTCAGCGCCATCTCGCGCCGAAAAGCGGCAAAGGGCGCAAAGGCCAGCGCGACCGCGGCCATGGCAATATACATTTGCACGATAAAGACGAAGGATCGGGCATATTGGATGGCAAGACGCATCAGGTAACTCCGCGCAAAACTCTCATGGCGGTTGCCGCCGCTGCCAGCAGGGCCACCCCGGCAATCAGGACCGGCACGACCAGCGGCACCAGCCACCCCAAGCCCTGAAAGCCCAAGCCGCTTGTGGCCTCTGGACCGAACGAAGGCAAGCCCAGCAGCGAGACCATGCCAAGCGCAGTGCCAAGTGCCGCGCCAAGTGCCGCGCGCCGTGTCATCCGCCGCACGAAAGCGCGCGCAATGAACCGGTCGCGCGCGCCGACCAAACGCAAGACCCGGATCACTTGCGCGTTCGACGCGAGCGCTGCGCTGGCCGCCAACGCAATGATAACCCCCGTGACCGCGCCGATAATGGCCAGTGCCAGCAGCGACAGCGCCCGCAACCGGCTGGCCGCGTCGATCAGTGGTCTGCGCCATTGCGTGTGATCGTCGTAAATCGCACCGGGAGCTTCGGCGCTTAACCGCAGGCGCAGCCCTTGGCGGTCGGGGCCATCCGGTGTTTCCCAAACTTCGATCATGCGCGGCAAGGGCAGTGTGTCGAGAGGCAGGTCAGGCCCCAGCCAGACCGACAGAAGCGCGCCTTGTTCGTCAGGCGTCATGATCCGTGCATCTTCAATACCGGGCGTGGTGCGCAGCACTTCCAGAACCGCCGCCGTTTGGCCATCTAACTCGGCCGATGGGGCCGAGATACGGATGGTCGCACTTTGTGCCAAGGCGTCGGTCCAGCTTTGCGCCAATCGCGCGGCTGACATGGTCAGTGCCAATGCAAATACCGCCAAGAATGCCATGGATGCCGCACCGACCCAGACAAGCCACGCGCTGTGGCCCGTGCGCGGCACGACCTGATCGGAAATCGTGCTCACAGATCGGCCCCCGCGCTTTGCAAACGCTGCCCGGCAATACGCAAAACCCGCGCCGAGACTTGCGATTTGGCAGTGCGGATCAAGTTCATATCATGCGTAGCGATCAGAATGGCTGTTCCCATGCGGTTCAGTTCGATCATCAGCGACAGCAGCCGTTGCGACATATCCCAATCCAGATTGCCCGTGGGTTCATCTGCCAAAAGCACGCGCGGGGCGGCGATCACCGCCCGCGCCAGTGCCGCGCGTTGCCGCTCGCCCCCCGACAATGTGGGCGGCAATGCATCGGCTTGGGCGCGTAAGCCCACCCAATACAGCAGGTCGGAAATGTCATGGTCTTGCACCGGGCGGCCCGTAGCCGTCAGGGGCAGCCCGACATTGGCGCGAATGCTCAGATGGTCCAGAAATTGGCAATCCTGATGCACAACCCCGATAGACCCCCGCATTTCCGCCAGATCATCACGGGTCATGGCGCGCAAGTCGGTGCCATCTACCATCACGCTGCCCCGGCTGGGCAACAACTCTCCATAGCACAGTTTCAGGAAGGTGCTTTTGCCCGCGCCAGACGGGCCGGTCAGAAAGTGAAAACTGCCCGGTTCCAAGGCAACAGACACACTTTCGAACAAAGCCCCACCACCATAATCATGGGTCACGTCACGAAATTCTATCATCTGGGGCACGGTGTTTCGACGTGGGGACTGGGGAAGCGGCGGCGAAGGGGCAAAATTCGTTAATCCTTGTTGGAACATGCCTGTAGGCTTGCTACAACATATAGGAGTATGCGCCAATGGCAGATTGGCAACCTGTAGGAGTGTCGATGCGTCTGGTTTGTCCAAATTGCGCTGCGCAATACGAGGTTGATGCGTCGGTGCTGCCCCCGGACGGCACAGAAGTGCAATGCTCTGCCTGTGCAACGGTTTGGTTTCAGCCTGGCCCTGCTTCTGCGACCAAGGTTGCGCGGCCTGGTCCTACGCCTGTCCCGGCTGAACCTCCAACGGCACCTGCGC
>CAYNWX010000133.1:0-9628 GCA_964401005.1 uncultured Natronohydrobacter sp. | reverse complement strand
GGAGGCTGTGAAACACGCGCCGCGCGGGCGTATTCACACCTTCATCGGCACCTCGCCCCTGCACCGCGACATCACGGCGCTGGATATGGACGGGATGGTGGCGCGCATCCATGACACCGTTACCCATGCGCGCAACCTGTGCGATGATGTGCAATGGTCGCCCATGGACGCCACCCGCACCGAGCATGATTTCCTGTGCCGCGTGGTTGAAACAGCGATCAAGGCGGGGGCCACCACGATCAACATTCCCGACACGGTGGGCTATACCTATCCGCGCGAAAGCGCCGAGTTGATCGCGATGCTGCTGGAACGTGTGCCGGGTGCCAATGCGGTCACTTTCGCCACGCATTGCCACAATGACCTTGGCATGGCGACCGCCAATGCTTTGGCCGCCGTGGAAGCTGGCGCGCGTCAGGTCGAATGCACGATCAACGGCCTGGGCGAGCGCGCGGGCAACACGGCACTGGAAGAGGTGGTCATGGCGCTGCGCGTGCGCGGCGACATCCTGCCCTACCGCACGGGTATCGACACCACGAAGATCATGGGCCTGTCGCGCATGGTCGCGGCAGTGTCGGGCTTTCCGGTGCAGTATAACAAGGCCGTGGTCGGCAAGAACGCCTTTGCGCATGAATCCGGCATCCATCAGGACGGGATGCTGAAGAACAAAGAAACCTTCGAGATCATGCGCCCCGAGGATATTGGCTTGGCCGCCACCAACCTTGTGATGGGCAAGCATTCGGGCCGCGCGGCGTTGCGCGCGAAGCTGTCGGAACTGGGCTATGAGCTGGGCGACAACCAGTTGAAGGATGTGTTCGTGCGGTTCAAGGCCTTGGCCGACCGCAAGAAAGAGGTCTATGACGACGACCTGATCGCGCTGATGGCAGAAGCCAGCCTGTCGGATGAGGACGCCTATCTGCAAATCAAGCGTTTGCGGGTGATCTGCGGCACCGATGGCCCGCAGGAAGCGGAACTGACAATGCTGGTGGGCGGCGAGGAGAAATTCGTCGATGCCACCGGCGATGGCCCGGTGGATGCGACCTTCAACGCGGTGAAAATGCTGTTCCCGCATGACGCGCGGCTGGAGCTGTATCAGGTGCATGCCGTGACCGAAGGCACCGACGCACAGGCCACGGTCAGCGTGCGGCTGGCGCGTGACGGGATCGTCTATTCCGGCCAGTCTTCGGACACCGACACAGTGGTCGCCAGCGCCAAAGCCTATGTCAACGCGCTGAACCGGCTGGTGATGCATCAACACCGGGGCAATCTGTCGGCGCTGATGTCAAGCGCCGGATAAGACCGCACTTCAAGAAGGGCCGCTGCTCCTTGGGGCGGCCCTTCGGAACGATTTCGCTTTACTGGAATGTGTAGGTCTTTCCGCGTCCTGGCCCGCTACGGTAGGTGAAGTAAAGATCTTCTCCCTTGCGACCGATCACGAACTGATATTTCTTGCGATTGGCCGTATCGTTCACACGCACCACGCCGCTTTGTGTGATCGTATAAGTGCCTTCTTCGCGATAGCCGTTTGAATGGGTGAAAACGAAGGTGCCGTCAGGCTTGAAATAACTGACGGAACCGCCGGAAAAGCGTCGCTCTGCCTGGGTCAGTATTTCGAACGCCTGATAGCCATCGAATTGTTGTGCTTTCGCAATGAAGGGTATTGTCAGGAAAAACAGTGCCAGAACATACGCGCGCATTGGGCAATCTCCGCATGATGGTTTGAACCGCGTCAGTGTTGGCCAGCTTTCGCAGTCGGTCAAGTTGATTCGTTTCTTGACCCTTCTTGGGTTGTCAGGCAATGCAGCGCCATGCTCAGGATCGACAACATTACCTTCGCCATGCAGGGCAACCCTTTGTTCGAAGGGGCCTCTGCCACTATTCCCACTGGCCACAAAGTGGGCATTGTCGGACGCAACGGGGCGGGGAAAACCACCTTGTTCCGTATTCTGCGCGGCGAATTTCCGCTGGAAGGCGGCAAGATCGAATTGCCCGCCCGCGCCAAGATCGGGGGCGTGGCGCAGGAAGTGCCGTCGTCGTCCACCTCGTTGCTGGACACGGTTCTGGAAGCCGATACCGAGCGCGCAAGCTTGATAGCCGAAGCCGAAACCGCGACCGACCCAGAGCGTATTGCCGCCGTGCAAACCCGGTTGGCCGATATCGATGCATGGTCGGCCGAAGGCCGCGCGAGTGCCATTCTGAAGGGCCTTGGCTTTGACGCAGAGGCGCAACAACGCCCCTGTTCCGATTTCTCGGGCGGCTGGCGGATGCGCGTGGCACTTGCGGGGGTTCTGTTCGCGCAACCTGACCTTCTGTTGCTGGACGAACCGACCAACTATCTGGACCTTGAAGGCGCGCTGTGGCTGGAAGGCTACCTGATGCGCTACCCGCATACGGTGCTGATTATCAGCCATGACCGGGGGCTTTTGAACCGCGCGGTGGGCCATATCCTGCATTTGGAAGACCGCAAGCTGACGCTCTATACCGGCGGCTATGACGGGTTTGCCAAACTGCGTGCCGAACGCCGCGCGGCACTGGCCGCAGAGGCCGACAAGGTCGCCGCGAAACGCGCCCATATGCAAAAATTCGTCGACCGCTTCCGCGCGCAAGCCACCAAGGCGAAACAGGCGCAATCGCGGTTGAAGATGCTGGAAAAGCTGTCGCCCATCACGCCGCCCGCAGAGGCCGCGCGCCATGTGTTCAGCTTTCCGGAACCCGAGGAATTGTCGCCGCCCATTCTGCGGCTGGAAGGGGCAAGCGTGGGCTATGACGGCCCGCCCGTGCTGCGGGGCTTGGACCTGCGTATTGACCAAGACGACCGCATCGCGCTGTTGGGCCGCAATGGCGAGGGGAAGTCCACGCTCTCAAAACTGCTGGCCGGGAAGCTTGCGGGCAACGGCACCCTGACACGCGCGACCAAGCTGCGCGTGGGGTATTTCGCGCAGCACCAAGTGGACGAGCTGGAGCTGAATGAGACGCCCTTGCAGCATTTGCAGCGCGAGCGCCCGCATGAGGCACCGCCGCGCCTACGCGCGCGGTTGGCCGGGTTCGGGCTGATGGCAGAGCAAGCCGAAACCATCGTGCGCAAGCTATCGGGCGGGCAAAAAGCGCGGCTGTCGCTGCTGCTGGCAACGCTCGACGCGCCGCATATGCTGATTCTGGACGAGCCGACCAACCACCTTGATATTGAGTCCCGCGAAGCTTTGGTCGAAGCCCTGACCACTTATACCGGCGCGGTGATCCTTGTCAGCCATGACATGCATCTGCTGTCGCTGGTCGCGGACCGGTTGTGGCTGGTCAAGGACGGCAATGTGCGCCCTTATGACGGCGATCTGGACAGCTACCGCGCCACGCTTCTGGCGGGCGATGACAAACCCGCCAAAGCCCCCGCGCCAAAGCCCAAGCGCGCCAGCCGCGACGAGATTGCGACCCTGCGCCAAGAGGTCAGCCGCGCCGAAGCGCGCATTGCCAAACTGGAAGAGATGCGCGACAAGCTAGCCAAAAAACTGGCAGACCCGGCCATCTATGAAGATGAGCGCGCGGGCGATCTGCGGGTCTGGCAGGCCAAATATGCCGAGGTGATGGACGCCATGGACCGCGCCGAAGCGATGTGGGTGGCCGCGCAGGAAAACTTCGACAAGGCTACGGCTTAGCCGATCAGCATTTCATCCGCGCCAAGGCGGTCGTAATGTAGCTTCAGCCGCTGTAGACCGATGCGCAGCACGATCTTGCCCGAACGTGCGCACCAGCCCATCGCCTGTTCAGCGCTTTCCACCCCCTCCAGATGGCAACAAACGCGCAAAACCATATCCGACAGGCCCGGCCCAAGATCAAGCAGCGCGCCCAGCACGCGGCGGCGCGCGGCGCGCGTGCCGGGGGGCGCGATATTCGGGCCCGCTTGAATGCGCTCGGACATTGCGCGGACCAAGCGCTCTGCGGGCATAAGGTCGAGTGTGTCAAGCTGCGCCATCACGAAATCCTCGCGCAGGCGGTCGGCGGCCTGAACCAATTCGGGCACCAGAAACGGGGTGCCGGATTTGTCGCGCCGCCGCGCCAAGACCGCGATCGGGGTTTCGAGTGTGCCATACCGGGCGCGACGGGACGCTTGGGGTTCGTCCTCGGCATGGTCGCGCAGCGCGGCCAGTCCTTCAGAGCTTAGAACATAGCTTAGCACCCGACCCTCTCGGCGGCAGGTGATCCAGCCCTTGAGCGCCAACATTTCTGCCATGGCGCGGTCGACCACCGCCAGACGCTCGGCGCTGCCGCCTTGACCGTCACACATGATGACCGCCTTGGGCATGTCGGGCGCTACGATCAGATGGGTGCCGGGGCGTTCCAGCTTGGCCAGCAGATGCAACAGATCATCGGTCGAAAAAACGGGTGCGGCATCTTGAAAGCAGCGGGGGGAAGATTGTGCCATCGCGGCATTCTCCATGCTTGAGGTATCGGGGGCAGCCTCGCGTAGTGCCCTGTCCAGTCGGCTGAGGGCATTGTCGACCAAGGGATCATCGCGCCGGTTTTCAAACCTGCGCACTTGCCGCATGACAGTCGAAGCATGGCACCCGGAATGGCGCGCCAAGGCACGCAGTGACAACCCGGTCGCCGTGTGTGACAGGTAGAGCCGTGCACCCGAGGGCACCCATTCGGGAAAGGTCACACCGACAGCGCCGGCGCAACCGGATTCCACGCGGTTTCGAACAGACATGCCGCGCCGTGCTCCTTTTCGATTTGCAGCCTATAGTTGTTTTTCCTACCAGACGGTTAATCACGGCCGGATCGGACCAAGATGTCGCCAAATCCCTAAATGCCGTTGAAGGCAGCGCGCGCTGCGTCTGCACGGAAACGCAACAGGCTGAAAGATGTGGCATTCTCTGGGCTAGCGCCTGAACGGAGGATAAGGTGACCCAGACGACCTTTGGCCTACAGACGACAATTCGCCCTCGCCTCTTGGTTGTGGCGGCACGTCATGGCTTGACGCAATATGACCGCGCGCGCCACTTGGGCCGTGTGCTGGGCCTACCCCTTGGTCAACCCCTGCCCGCGCCCGGCGCCGCGCAAAACGCGTTGGTGCAGCGCGAGGCCGAGATGGACCATGCCCGCCGCCATCACGACGCAGGCTGGCACCCGGCCGATCATGTCATGGTGATGACCGCTTTGTTGCACGAAGCGCGGATCACAGGCACGGCGCAGGCCATGCCGCTTGGTTAAAGCGAAAACCGGTCCGCGGCGGTGGAATCTTGGCGCAATCGCGTCTCGAACGCGCGCGAGATATGGTCTTTCAGGGCCTTGTAGGCAGCGTCACCATCGCCTGCGGCAATCGACTCGACAATCAGGCCATGCTCTTCCAGCGTGCGCTGACCCCGCCCGGGAACAGAGATCGACGTGCTGGCCAAAAGCGCCATCGAGCGATGCACAAGGTCAAGCTGTTGGACAAGGTAGCGGTTGTGCGAGGCCAGATGAATTTGCTTGTGAAAGCGCCGGTTGGCCCGACTCATAGCTTGCGGGTCTACGATCAGGGCGGCGTCTTCCTCGACCATGGCGCGCAGCAAGCGCACCTCCTCATCTGTGGCGTGGCGCGCGGCCAGACGCGCGGCCAGCCCTTCCAGTTCCGAGCGCACGACGTAAAGTTCGGCCAATTGGTTGTGGTCCAGTGACGCCACGATCAGCGACCGCCCATCGCGCGTCAGCAGCGACTGGGTTTCTAGCCGTTGCAGCGCCTCTCGGATCGGGGTGCGCGACACGCCGAACCGATCCGCCAGTTCCGATTCCACCAAGCGGTCACCGGGTTTGTAGACGCCGACATCAATGGCTTCGAGGATCATGGTATAGGCATCTTTGATGGGTTTGGTATCGGTCATGCGTCGGGCCTTTGGTGGTATCGTGAAAGAAAACAGTGCTTTCGCGGGAAAGACAAGCCGCAATCCTTGCCAGCGGGCGCGGGGCGGCTATTGTCCCCGCCATGCCTGCCGCGTTTTTCAGCCATGTCCAAACTTGGGTGTTCGACCTGGACAACACCCTGTACCCGCCGCATATGGGCCTGTTCGACCAGATCGACCGGCGCATGACGGCGTATATCATGCAAGCACTTGGGCTGGAGCGTGCAGAGGCAAACCGCCTGCGCCACGATTACTGGCAGCGCTATGGCACCACATTGGCGGGGTTAATGCGTGAGCATGATTTGGACCCCGAACCCTACATGGTCGAGGTGCATGACATCGACTTTTCAGTGCTCTCGCCCGACCCGGACCTGCGCGCGCGCATCGCAGCGCTTCCAGGGCGCAAGATCGTCTATACCAATGGCTCTGCCCCCTATGCGCAGCGGGTTTTGGAAGCGCGCGGGCTGGACGGGCTATTCGCGGCCCTATACGGCGTGGAGCATGCCGATTACCGGCCAAAGCCAGAGGCAGACGCCTTTGCCAAGGTGTTTGCCCGCGACGGGCTAAACCCCAAAGCCGCCGCCATGTTCGAAGACGACACCCGCAATTTGGCCGCGCCCCATGCGATGGGACTTCGCACCGTGCATGTCGCGCCCCAGCCGGAAGAAGCGCCGCATATTCACCATCACACCACTGATTTATCAGGATTTTTGGCGCAACTCGCACGCTCGTGAAATCTGGGTGCGCGCTTGTGCCGCGCGACAATCTGCCATGCTGCGTCATGGAACGGAAAAACATATTTCTGTGCCAAATTATTCAGGAGGAATGCACCAATGACCATGACCCTTGACGCTGGCAAAACCACTGTCGCACCGAAGAACAGGAACAGCGCGACCGTGATCTGGGCTGCCATCGCGGTGTTCTTGACCATCCTCGGCACCGCTGCCGCGATCTTCGGTCTGGCCGGTTTGGTCGCTGTCATGGTGCCCGCAGCCCTTGGCGTGGTCGTGGTTCTGGTGCGGATCGTTACCGAAGGCATGTAATCGGGCAAGCTGCCGCATTGCCCTTTAACGCGCGCGCTGTATGTTTTCCCAAAAGGATGGGAGATCATACATGCGGGCGCGTTTTGACATTGTCGTATCGGGTGGCGGCATTGCAGGTTTGACAGCCGCTGCTGCATTCGGGTCGCAAGGTTACACGGTGTTGTGCGTGGACCCGGCACCGCCCGTGGTGGCAGAGGCAGACCCGGCTTCGGACCTGCGCACCACGGCGTTTTTGCAGCCTTCGGTCGAGGTGCTGACGCTCGCAGGCCTTTGGGACCGCTTTCAAGCCTATGCGACCCCCTTGCAGGTGATGCGCATTGTCGATGCGGGTGGTGACGTACCGGAACCGCGCGTTAGCCATGATTTCAACGCCGCCGATATTTCTGACCAGCCCTTTGGCTGGAACTTGCCAAACTGGCTGCTGCGCCGTGAATGCGTGGCACGGCTGGAAGAACTTCCCAATGTCACCTTCCGCCCCGGCATCGGCACACGCCGACTGACCACCCGCGAAAGCGCTGCCATCGTAGGCTTAAGCGATGGCACATCGGTTGAAGCGCGGTTGCTGGTGGCCGCTGACGGGCGCAATTCGCCTATGCGGCAGGCCTTGGGTATCGGCGTGCGGACCACGCGCTTTGGGCAAAAGGCACTGGCCTTTGCGGTCACGCACCCGGTGCCGCATGAAAATGTCTCGACCGAAATTCACCGCTCGGGCGGGCCCTTTACTTTCGTGCCGCTGCCCGACCGCGATGGCAAACCTTGTTCAGCCATTGTCTGGATGGAAACCGGGGCCGAGGCCACCCGCCTTGCTGCCCTGCCCGAAGCCGCGTTCGAGCGCGAGATGAACCGCCGTTCTTGCGGGATGTTCGGTCAGTTGAAGCTGGCATCTCGCCGCACCATCTGGCCGATCATCAGCCAGATTGCCGACCGCTTCCACGGCCAGCGCACGGCGCTGATGGCGGAAGCTGCGCATGTGGTCCCGCCTATCGGGGCGCAGGGATTGAACATGTCGCTTGCGGACCTGACGGCGCTGACTCGGCTGATGAAACCGGACAATCTGGGAGAGGCCGCCCCCCTTGCCGCCTATACGCGCCAGCGCTATCCCGATGTCGCACTGCGCGTGGCGGGTGTGGGCATGCTGAACCGCGCCTCTATGATCGCGGCGCAGCCCTTGCGTGATGCGCGCGCCGCTGCCCTGAACGTGATGTATTCCGCCGCCCCCGTGCGCCGCACGCTTATGCAGCTGGGGATCGGCGTGCGCTAAAACGCGAAAAGCCGCGCGAGACAAGCGCGCGGCTTTTGCAAATCCGGCCCGTCAGATCAGGCGTGAATTGCGCCGTCACCGCAGGCAAGTGCAGCTTCGCGCACCGCTTCCGAATAAGTCGGATGCGCGTGGCAGGTGCGTGCCAAATCCTCTGCCGCCGCGCCAAATTCCATCGCCACGCAGATTTCATGGATCAGATCGCCCGCATATGGCCCGATGATATGCGCGCCCAAGATGCGGTCGGTGTCCTTATCCGCCAAGATTTTCACGAAGCCATCGGCTGCGAAATTCGCTTTCGCGCGGCCATTGCCCATGAAGCTGAACTTGCCGACCTTGTAAGCACGGCCCTGCTCTTTCAGCGACTCCTCGGTTTCACCCACGGAAGCCACCTCTGGCCATGTATAGATCACACCGGGGATAACGCCGTAATTGACATGCCCCGCTTGGCCCGCCAGCACTTCGGCCACGGCCATGCCCTCATCCTCGGCCTTATGCGCCAGCATCGGGCCTTCGATGGCGTCGCCAATGGCATAGATGCCATCGACGCTGGTCTTGTAATGGCTGTCGGTCGCGATCTGGCCGCGCTTGGTCATCTGGACGCCCAATGCTTCCAGCCCCAGCCCGTCGGTATAGGGGCGGCGGCCCGTGGCCAGCAGCACCGCATCGGCTTCGAGCGAATGCTCGCTGTCATCCTTGCGCAGCTTGTAGGTGACGGTCGCTTTCGACTTTGCAGCGCTCGCGGATTGCACCGCAGCCCCAAGGATGAAGGTCATGCCCTGTTTGCCCAGCAACCGCTGGAAGGTTTTAGCGACTTCGGCGTCATTGCCGGGGATGATGCGGTCTAGGTATTCGACCACCGTCACCTCGGCCCCCAGACGCGCATAGACGGACCCCATTTCCAGCCCGATCACGCCCGCGCCGATCACCACCAGCTTTTTCGGGATCTTGCCCAGCTCCAGCGCGCCGGTAGAGGTAACGATGACCTTCTCATCCACCTCGACCCCCGGCAGCGGGCTGCTTTCGGACCCAGAGGCGATGACGATCTTTTTCGTGTCATGCACGCTATCACCGACCTGAACCTTGCCCGGCGCGGGGATCGATGCCCAGCCCTTCAGCCAATCCACCTTGTTTTTCTTGAACAGAAACTCGATGCCCTTGGTGTTCTGCGCGATGGTATCCGCCTTGTAGCCTTGCATTTTTTTCCAATCGACCTTGGGCTTCGCGCCGGTCAGCCCCATCGTGTCGAAATTATGCTCGGCCTCATGCAGCTGATGCGTGGCATGCAACAGCGCCTTGGAAGGAATACAGCCAACGTTCAGGCAGGTGCCGCCCAAGGTCTCGCGCCCTTCAACGCAGGCCACTTTCAGGCCAAGCTGGGCCGCGCGGATGGCGCAGACATAGCCGCCGGGGCCAGAGCCGATGACGATCAGATCGTAGGACATGGGGTTTCCTTT
>CAYNWX010000132.1:0-3873 GCA_964401005.1 uncultured Natronohydrobacter sp. | reverse complement strand
TTTGCGCGACCGTTACAGTCACGGCCAACGGATCCGCCCCAGCCCCGACGAGCCGTGTCAGCGAAGCCATGCGAATTGTCTCGCCACTGAACTGACCCGTGTCAAAAACGATCTGCCCGATGGGTCCAGAGCTAGCAGGTGGCAGATCGGAATATCCCGTAAGATCGCGCTCTCCAGCCGATACGCGATAAAACACGCGGTCCTCACTGATTGCGCCCAGCATGGCAAAGGCAGCATATGGCAATTCCAGCCTCAGCTCTCCTTGTTCGCTGCGCAGGGTTTCTGCAATCGTCGTGGTCGATGCGGCTAGAACGTTGTCTTGCGTCCGGGCAGCAGCCTCTGTTGCAAGGCTGCTGACCATACCCCAACTGAGCAAGGACAACAGCGCTGCGACCCCTGCCAGAAGCAGCGTCAAACGTTGTCCGATAGAGGCTGTCAGTTGCATACTCGCCCTTAAGCCCCGTCCGTGTCCATCCGGTAGCCCAAGCCCCGCACGGTTTCTATACGCAGCCCCATGCCATCTATGCGGCGGCGCAAGCGTCCGACATAGACCTCTATCGCGTTTTCAGTCACTTCGGCATCGTAGGAAAACAGGTGGTCCATGACCTGCGTTTTCGACAATATCCGACCGGGATGGCGCGCGAACACCTCAAGCAGACGGATCTCTCGATTCCGCAGGTCGACCGTAACGCCGTCATGGTGCAAGGTGCCCGCCAAAGGGTCAAACAGGGCCGCACCCAAGCTGATCTGGTTGCGCGCAGACCCACCCCGGCGGCGCAGCACGGCACGGCAGCGCGCCTCTAATTCGGAAAAGTCGAAGGGTTTGGTGATATAATCATCCGCACCCTGATCCAGCGCACCCACCCGGTCCGAAACCTGCGCCCGCGCCGTCAGCACGATGACCGGGGTTTCCAGATGCGCGCGGCTGCGGGCCAGAAAATCGCGCCCGTCGCCATCTGGCAACATGACATCCAGCAAGATCAGGTCGTAGCGCGCGGTGGCCAAGCAATCTTCGGCTTCGGCCAAGGTCGCGGCATGGTCTATGGCATGGCCATCCAACGACAGCCGTTTGACAACAGCATCGGCCAGTTCCGCGTTGTCCTCGACCAACAGGTAGCGCATGTCCTTCCCCGTTTCGATAACGCGCCCGTGAGCAGTGTCAGGCTTCTGTCAGGTTTTTGTGCTTTGGAAAAGACCATGGGCGGTGGAGGACCGCCTGTCAAACGGGAGAGAGAGACAAATGACAACCTTTGGGTGGACCCGTCGCGCGGTAATCGCAGCGGCAACCGCAACCATGGCACTGGCTGGAACCGCACATGCGGGCGGCCATAAAATGATGGATTCCGTGCATTTCCTTGTCCCCGGTGGGGCAGGTGGCGGCTGGGACGGCACTGCGCGTGGCACCGGCGAAGCGCTTGTTGCTTCCGGGCTGGTTGGCACGGCAACCTATGAAAACATGTCGGGCGGCGGTGGCGGTGTCGCCATTGCGAACCTGATCGAGAACGCGGCCTCCAGCCACGGCACGCTGATGGTTAATTCAACCCCTATCGTGATCCGCGCACTGACCGGCGAAATCGCGCAAAGCTTTCGTGACCTGACCATGGTGGCTGGCACCGTAGGCGATTACGCGGCGCTTGTCGTGTCCGCCGACAGCCCGCTACAGACCATGGAAGACGCGCTGGCAAGCTACCGCGAAGCGCCGATGGATTTCGCAATCGGCGGCGGGTCTGTTCCCGGCGGCATGGACCATCTTGTCGCGGCCATCGTGATGCAAGGCGCGGGCGAAGACCCGACCGCCTTCAACTACATTGGTTATGACGCGGGCGGCGAAGCCATGGCGGGATTGCTCTCGGGCGAGATTGACGCGCTGTCGACCGGGTTTTCCGAAGCCATCGCGCTGGCCGAACAGGGCGAAGTGCGTGTTCTTGGTGTGACCGCGCCAGAGCGCGTGCCCGCATATGATGCAGCCCCCACCTTTGCCGAACAAGGCATCGACGCGCAATTCGTCAACTGGCGCGGGTTTTTCGCCGCCCCCGGCCTGCCGGAAGAGCAACTGACCGCGTATCAAGACATGCTGGCCAAGATGATGGAAACCCCCGAGTGGGAAACCGTCCGCGCGCGCATGGGTCTGGTCAATATCCACCGCCCCGGCGCCGAGTTCGTGTCTTTTCTGGAAGCACAGGAAAAGCAGCTGGGCGACCTGATGCGCGAATTGGGCTTCCTGTAATCGTTTAGCCCATACGCGGCTGGCCCCATACCGGGCCAGCCGCACCAGTTTCAGAACATTGACAAGGGGGACCACCCGATGGCGCTCGATCGTTGGATCGCGCTTGGCTTCATCGCGCTTGTATGCGTGTATGGCTACGCGGCATTCTTCACCATGGACGATACGCTTCCGCCGATTTTGCGGCGCAATCCCATCTGGCCGTCCACCTTCCCCAAGATCCTGACCATTTTGGGCCTGATCGTGGGCCTGATCGTGCTGTTCACGCCGAAAGCGGCTGCGGACAAGCCCGCCAAGGACGGCGCAATCGACCTGACGCGGCTTGGCGATTATCACATCGGGCAAGCTATCGCCCTTCTGGTGCTGATGGTCGTTTATGCCCTAACTCTGCGGCCTTTGGGCTTTGTGACCTCGACCATCGGCTTTCTGGTGCTTGGGTCGGTCCTTTTGGGAGAGCGGCGCTTTCACATCCTACTGCCGGTCGCGGGCATTGCTGTAGGGTCCATCTGGTATCTGGTGCAAGAGGTGTTGGGTATCTTCCTGCGCCCTTGGCCCGCCATGTTCATGTAAGGGGACGATGCAATGCTTGAAGGTTTGCTGATTGGCCTGACCGCCGCGATTTCCCCGTTCAACCTGATGATGGTGGTCTTGGGCTGCCTGATCGGCACCCTGATCGGCATGTTGCCGGGTCTGGGGCCAATGTCCATCATCGCCATCATGATCCCCATCGCCATCGGCATCGGCGACCCCACGGCGGCGCTGATCCTGCTGTCGGGCGTCTATTACGGCGCGATCTTCGGCGGCTCGACCAGTTCCATCTTGCTCAACGCGCCGGGGGTGGCGGGGACAGTCGCCTCTGCTTTCGACGGCTACCCGATGGCGCGCAAGGGCCAAGCGGGAAAAGCGCTGACCATCGCCGCCATTGCCAGTTTCGCGGGCGGCACGATTGGCGCAATCCTGCTGATGATCTTCGCGCCTGCTTTGTCATCCGTGGCGCTTCTGTTCCATTCGGCGGAATATTTCGCGCTGATGGTGTTGGGACTATCGGCCATCGCGGCATTTGCAGGCACCGGCCAAGTCGCCAAGGCACTGATGATGACCATTCTGGGCCTGATCCTTGGCACCGTGGGCGAAGGGGCGCTGTCGAACATGCCGCGCTTCACCTTTGGGATGATGGACCTGCAATCGGGCTTTTCCTTCATCACGCTGGCCATGGCCATGTTCGCACTGCCCGAAGCCTTGTTCTTGGTCATGAACCCCTCGCGCGCAGCGACCGGCGATAGCGGCAAGATCGACAATCTGCGCATTACCCGCGCCGAAGCGAAATCCATCGCCCCCGTGATCGGGCGGCAATCCTTGCAGGGGTTCTTCATCGGGGTTCTGCCCGGCGCGGGCGCGACCATAGCAAGCTTCCTTGGCTACGCGGTAGAGCGCAACATCGCCACCAAGGAAGAGCAGGCCGAATTCGGCAAAGGGTCGATCAAGGGGCTCGCCGCGCCGGAAACCGCCAATAACGCGGCTTGCACCGGGTCTTTCGTGCCGCTGCTGACCTTGGGTATTCCGGGGTCCGGGACCACGGCCATTCTGCTGGGCGCGCTTTTGGCGCTGAACGTCACACCGGGGCCACGGCTGATGATCGACACGCCAGA
>CAYNWX010000131.1:0-10165 GCA_964401005.1 uncultured Natronohydrobacter sp. | reverse complement strand
CGCGCGCCTTTCCTGCTGGTGCAGCACTTGGCGCCGGGCATGGCCGCGCGCGGTTGGGGGCGGGTGCTGAATATCGCGTCATTGCAATCGGTGCGCGCTTTTGGCAATTCCGCGCCTTACGGGGCGGCCAAGGGCGGCGTGGTGCAACTGACCCGTGCCATGGCCGAAGAGTTTTCCGCCCAAGGCATCACCTGCAACGCCATCGCGCCGGGATTTTTCCCGACGCCATTGACAGCACCCGTTTTCGGCAACCCGGACCTAGCCGCCGCCAATGCCGCACGCACGGCGATAGGCCGCAACGGCAGGCTGGAAGATTTGCACGGCGCGACCGTGTTCCTGTGCTCTGACGCGTCTGGCTACATTACCGGCCAGACACTTTTCGTTGATGGCGGCTTTACCGCGAAATAAGGACAGGCCATGCGCGCGCTACTTTATACCGGGCCGAACCAGATGGAATTGACCGAGCTGCCTGCGCCGGTGCCCGCTGCGGGCGAGGTTTTGGTCGCGGTCCATGCCGTTGGCATTTGCGGGTCCGACATGCACGCCTATCACGGGTATGACGACCGCCGTCCCGCGCCCTTGGTGCTGGGCCATGAAGCGGCGGGCATCGTGGCCGATGGCCCACGCAAAGGGCAGGCCGTGGCGATCAACCCGCTGGTGGTGGACCCTAGTTGTCCGGCGGCGCTGGCAGGCCGTCCGCACTTGTCGCCCACGCGCGCGATCATCTCCATGCCGCCGCGCCCCGGTGCGTTTGCGGAATATGTGACCATCCCAGAGCGCAACCTGTTGCCAATTCCCGACGGGTTGTCCATGCGCGACGCGGCCTTGGCCGAACCCGTCGCGGTGTCATGGCACGCGGTGCGCATTGGGCTTGAGCGTTTGGGTCAAGCGGCCCCGCGTGTGCTTGTGCAAGGTGCGGGCGCGATCGGCGTTGCTGCCGCACTGGTTGCCCGCCACATGGGCGCGGCCAGCATTCATGTGGCCGAACCCCATGCCGGGCGGCGCGCAACGCTTGCGCCAGAGGCGGGGATAGACACCTTCGACCCCATCAGCTTTGACCCTGGTGCGGATGCGTTCGATTTGATCATCGACGCGGTGGGCGCTGCGGCCACCCGCGCCGATGCTTCGCGCCTTGTCCGGCCCGGCGGGGTAATCGTGCATGTGGGGCTTTTGCCGGGGCAGGATGGCTACGACATTCGTCGCATTACGCTCCAGGAAATCTGCGTGACCGGGTCTTATTGCTACACGCCGCAAGACTTTGCCGATGCCTTGGCAGCACTTGGGGCCGGGGCACTGGGCGCATTGGGTTGGGTGGAAACCCGCGCGCTGGATGATGGCGCGCAAGCCTTTGCCGATCTGGATGCAGGCCGCGTGGATGCCGCCAAGATCGTGTTGCAGGTCATCTGAGGGCGCTTAAACCCGCTTCGCCCGCTGCATGGCCCGTTCCAGCGCATCCAGAAACCGCGCGCGGTCGGCCTTGGAAAAGCTGCGCCCGCGACCTTGGTGGAACGGGTCTGCGGCGCGGACATCGGCCATCAGGTCTCGCGTGGCCAAAACGCTGCCGATATTCGCTTCGGTCAATTCGGACCCATCATGGCGCAACACTTGCGCCCCTGCAGCCACACATTTCGCGGCCAATGGAATGTCAGACGTTACGACCACATCGCCCGCTTCGGCGCGGTCTGCGATCCATTTATCTGCCTCATCCGCCCCTGCGCTGACGATGATTGTCTGGACCAACGGGTTTTGCGAGGGGCGAATACCCCCGTTAGAGACAATCACCATCCGCGCACGGTGCCGTGTGCCGACGCGCTCGACCTCTGCTTTCACTGGGCAGGCATCGGCATCGACATATATCACTTGGTCAGATTTCGGCATGGTAATGGATTGCGCTCGTATTGATGTAAGAGATGCGCAACTCTAGCGGCCTGTCATTGTAATCCACCGCAACCCTGCGCACACGCAGAACGGGCGCTGCGGGCGCGCAGCCCAATTCTTTGGCGCAATCGGGGTCGGCTGCCACGGCGGTCACCTGTTCCAGAGCGCGAAAAACGCTGGCTCCGAATTCGGTTTGGTAAAGCTGGTAAAGCGTATTTGGCAGCGGATCGGGCGCAGACACCAAGCGCCCGAAACGTTCTGCATCAAGCAGGATATGCTCGTAGATCAGTGGTTCCCCTTCGCCATCTCGCACACGGGTAATGCAGACAACCTTTGAACCTGTGCGTAGCCCCAAAGCCTGCGCCTCTTCTGGCTGTGCAAGACGACAAGTCCGGCCAAGAACGCGGCTTTCTGGCTGAAAGGTGGTGCCATCAGCACGCCGCAGGTTGAAGAAGCGAAACAGCACCGCGTCGCTGTCATGGCTGGAGACGACCGTGCCTTTGCCCTGCCTGCGCTGCACCAGCCCTTCGGCGGCCATGTCCAGCAATGCCTTGCGCAATGTGCCGACAGCCACGCCGTATTCCTCGGCCAGCCGTGTTTCCGATGGCAAGAAGGTGCCGGGCGACCATTCGCCGGATTCGATGCGCGCCAGCATCAGGTCACGCAACTGCTGGTGAAGCGGCTGGGACACTGGGCGCAAGGACATGGACACCTCCGAACAAAACGATTTCATGTATTTACCCGCTAAATGCGGAAAACCCAACGGAAAAGCGGTAAGGGCATTGACCTTACTTTATCATATAAACTATATAGAAGTGAAGCCAGAGAATGACGGCACGAGAATCGGAACGCCTCCCTATGACCAAGACCACGATCAGCCTTGCAGATGCGCGCCAATTGGTGGTGGATGTGTTTGCAAATGCGGGTATGCCGGTGCATCTGGCAGATCCTGCTGCGCAGGCGCTTGTCATGGCAGAGCAAGAAGGGCTGCCCTCGCACGGTTTGGCCCGCGCGCCGTTCTACGCGGCACAGATGGTGGCGGGCAAGGTGGTGGCAGATGCCGCCCCGAAGGTCGAACGTGACGGCGCGGTTATCCGGGTTGATGCAGGTTTCGGGCTGGCCTTCGCGGCGATAGATGCGGGCGCACAGGCGGCCCGCGACGTGGTGCGCGAACTGGGGGTGGCTGTGGTCAGCGTGACCCGTTCGCACCATTTCGGGGTCGCGGGGCAGGCGGTCGAGCCTTTCGCCCGCGAGGGGCTGATCGCGCTGGCCTTCGCCAATGCACCCGCCGCAATGGCCCCTTGGGGCGGCAACAAGCCGCTTTACGGCACGAACCCCATCGCCTTTGCCGCACCGCGCGCAATGGGCGATCCGCTGCTGATCGACCTGTCGCTAAGCCATGTCGCACGCGGCAAGGTGATGCTGGCGCAAAAGGCGGGCGACCCCATTCCCGAAGGCTGGGCGCTGGATGTGGATGGGAACCCGACCACAGATGCCGATGCCGCTATGGCGGGCACAATGGTGCCGTCGGGCGGGGCCAAAGGCGCGGCGCTTGCATTGATGGTCGAATTGTTGACCGCCGGGCTTGCGGGGGCGCATTTTGCATATGAAGCCAGCTCGCTCTTTGACGACAAGGGGCCAGCCCCAAACCTTGCGCATTTCATCCTTGTGCTGGACCCCGCGCGTTTTGCGGCCGGCTTCGCGGACCGCGCCGAAGCTATGTTTACAGCCATAGAGGCACAGGAGGGCGCGCGCCTGCCCGGTGCCCGGCGCATGGCCGAGCGCAGGGGCCGCGCTCACCAGATCGAGATACCGCAACAGCTTTACGACACGCTCACGGGCCTCGCCCGTGGCTGAACACCTCATCTAAAAGGGAGAGAGGACAATGAAAGCCAACACCCACCCCCAACTTCTTGTCCATGACAAGGTCGACAATGTCGGCGTCGTCGTGGTCGAGGGGCTGACCGCCGGCACCGACATGCTCTGCGTTTGCACCGAGGATAACTCTGATTTCCGCCTGACCGCCAAGGCCGATATTCCTATCGGCCACAAGGTCGCGCTGAAGGATCTGGCCGAGGGCGATACCGTCATCAAATACGGCGAAGACATTGGCCGCATGGTGGGCAGCGCCGAAATTGGCGGACATGTCCATACTCACAACATGAAAACCAAACGCTGGTAAGGGGGACCGATCATGGCATTCGATTTTTCACAAGATACGGTCAAGGCATGGCGCCGCGAAAACGGGCGCGTGGGCGTGCGCAACCACGTCCTGATCCTGCCGGTGGACGACATTTCCAACGCGGCCTGCGAAGCCGTTGCGAACAACGTCAAAGGCACGATGGCCATTCCGCATGCATATGGCCGTTTGCAGTTCGGCGAGGATCTGGACCTGCATTTCCGCACCATCATCGGCACCGGGGCCAACCCGAACGTGGCCGCTGTGGTCGTCATCGGGATTGAACCGGAATGGACCAAGATCATCGTTGATGGCATTGCCAAGACTGGGAAGCCGGTTGAAGGCTTCTGGATCGAGCAGAACGGCGATTTTGAGACCATTCGCCGCGCAAGCTGGAAGGCCAAGGAATACGTGCAATGGGCAACCGAATTGCAGAAAGAGGATTGCCCCGTAACCGACCTGTGGGTGTCCACCAAATGCGGCGAATCCGACACGACCACCGGCCTGTCATCCTGCCCGACCGTGGGCAATATGTATGACAAGCTGTTGCCGCATGGCCTGTATGGTGTGTTCGGCGAAACCTCGGAAATCACCGGCGCAGAGCATATCTGCGAAAAGCGCGCGGCGAACCCGGAAGCGGCAGCCAAGTTCATGAAAACATGGCAGGCGTACCAGGATGACGTGATCGAGCAGTTCAAGACGTCCGACCTGTCCGACAGCCAGCCGACCAAGGGCAACATTCTGGGTGGTCTGTCGACCATCGAGGAAAAGGCGCTGGGCAATCTGGAAAAGATCGGTCGCACGTCGACCTATATCGACGTGCTGGAACCGGCAGAAGCACCGGCGAAGGGCGCGGGGCTTTATTTCATGGACACATCTTCGGCAGCGGCGGAATGCGTCACGCTGATGGCCGCGGCGGGCTATGTCATCCACACCTTCCCAACGGGGCAGGGCAACGTGGTCGGCAACCCGATTGTGCCGGTCATCAAGATTTCGGGCAACCCGCGCACGCTGCGCACCATGTCCGAACATATCGACGTGGACGTGACGGGCGTTCTGCGCCGCGACATGACCATTGACCAAGCCGGGGACTCGCTGATCGAGATGATCAAGCGCACCGCCAATGGTCGCCTGACCTGTGCTGAAGCCCTTGGTCACCGCGAATTCTCGATGACCAAGCTGTATCGTTCGGCCTGATCGGGGCAAAAGCCAAACGGGGGCGCGCCATTCGTGCGCCCCTTTTTCATGCGGACCACCAATATGCCCAAGCTGACAGACCTGCCCGCCCGGGCGAAGCCACTTTTGCCGGGGCTGATGCTGAGTGCCACCATCGCTGCCGCCGCCAGCTTTCTGGGCGCGCATTACGGCGCGCCGGTCATGCTGTTTGCGCTGCTTTTGGGGATGGCGTTCAATTTCATGCATGAAAGCGGCCCGTGCCGCGCTGGCGTCGATTTCGCCGCGAAATTCGTGCTGCGGCTGGGGGTGGGCCTTCTGGGCATCCGCATTGCGCTGGAAGATCTGGCGCAGATCGGCCTGTCAGGCGCGGCGCTGCTTGTCGGGCTGATCGCCGCGACCGTCGCCACCGGGTTCATTGCGGCCCCCTTGTTCAAACGGCAATGGCGGTTCGCGCTGTTGACCGGCGGGTCTGTAGCCATTTGCGGGGCGTCCGCTGCTTTGGCCATCGCCGCCGTTATCCCGCATAACGACAAGACCGAGCGCAACACTTTGTTTACCGTGATGGTGGTGACGGCTTTGTCTACCGTGGCCATGGTGATCTATCCCATGCTCTTCAGCGCGCTTGGCTTTACCGAGGTGGAACAAGGGTTCCTGATCGGGGCCACGATCCACGATGTGGCGCAAGTGGTCGGCGCGGGTTTTACCGTGTCCGACTCGGCCGGTGAAACGGCAACCATTACCAAGCTGTTCCGCGTGGCCATGCTGCCGGTTGTCCTGATTGTCATCGGTCTGGTGCTGCGCGCCAGTGGGGCCGGGCAGGGAGAGGGGCGCGTGGCGCTTCTACCATGGTTCATGGTGCTGTTTCTGGTGCTGGTGGGGTTTGGCAGTATCATGGAGCTGCCCACCCTGTTGGTCGATCAGGTTAACACCTTGTCGCGCATCTGCCTTGTGACAGCAATTGCCGCGCTGGGTGTCAAAACCTCGCTCAAGGCCCTCAGCGCGGTTGGGCCGGGGCACATGGCGATTGTGGTGATCGAAACGCTTGTGCTGTTGGCTTTGGCGCTTGGCGCAGTTCTGCTGTTCGACCCCATTTAGGTGGTTAGCCAAGCGTCTTGGCAGCGTGGTTCAAAGCGGAGCAGACTGGAAAAGCCGGATCTTCATCCCTCCATGCGGGATCGGCGCGCCTGCATCCAGCTTCAGGCCCGTGGCATGGGCAAGCTTGGCCTCTGTCGTGACCAGCCCCACGCGCCAGCCTGCAAACTGTTCAGCCAGAACTTTGCCCAAGCTGGCATACAGCCCATAAAGCTGCCCGATATTGCCGATGCGCCCGCCATAGGGCGGATTAACCATCACCAGCCCCGGTGCACAATCAGGGCGGGCCATCGCGCTGACGGGTTGGCAGGTGAATTCGGTCCAGTCCGACAGACCGGCACGCTCTGCATTGGCGCGCGCGCCTTGGATTGCGCCCTGGTCGCGGTCAAAGCCGAAATAGCACCGCTCGGCGTGTCGGGGGGGCGTTGACTTGGCAGGCAAGTTTTTGGCGGCGGCGAAGTGCTCGAATGTAAAGCTGCGCGCGCGGCCCGGTGCCAGCCCTGCGGCGATATCTGCGGCTTCCAGCGCGAAGGTGCCCGACCCGCACATCGGGTCCAGCACCGCTTGGCTGCCGTCAAAGCCCATCTGCCGCAGGAACGCGGCGGCCATCGTTTCGCGCAGGGGCGCTTTGCCGGTAAACTGTTTGAACCCGCGCTTGTGCAGTCCCTCGCCCGACGTATCGAGCGAGATGGTCGCCAGATCATCGTCGATCCGCAGCATCACGCGCAGGCCATCCGTGGCCGAGATGGGCGCGCCGACCGCATCTGCAATCGCCGTCTCGATCCGCTGCGCCGCCGCCTTCTGATGGTAGATTCGTGAACGGATGCAACTGGCTTCGACGCGCACTGGCACATCGGCGCGCAGCCAATCGGCCCAAGACAGCTTGCGCGCGCGCTTGTCCAACTGCGCCAGATGCAGCGCGCGAAACTCGCCAATGCGCAACAGCACCCGGCTGGCGATACGGCTCTCGCGGTTGGCGCGGGCTACCTCTGCCATGCCGCCAGAAACCTCGACACCGCCCGCCATGGCCTTCGCGCCGCGCAAGCCAAGCGCTTGCGCCTCTGCCAATAGAAGCGGTTCGAAACCCGGCAGGCAGGCCATGAAAATCGTGTAATCATCCATGGCCCCGCGATAGGCCGAAACGACCCCTTTGGCGAGGGGGAACTTAGTCTGCCAGCCGGTCCATTGCCTGTGCCAAGGTCACGTCCAGATCGCTTAGGCCCCCGGCGTCATGCGTGGTCAGGGTGACCCGCACGGTTTTGTAAACATTGAACCATTCGGGATGATGGTTCATCTTCTCGGCCATGATGGCCGCGCGGGTCATCCAGCCGAAGGCTTCGATGAAATTGGCGAAGGTATACGTTTTTTCCAGCGCATCCCGCCCCTCGGTCAAGGTCCAACCCTTGGCCAAAAGTGGCTCTATTGCACTGCGGTCAGTCAGTTTGTCAGTCATGAAATCCTCTTAGGTTTTGCGGAAGGGCGCGTAATTCGCCAGCGCCGACATCTCGTAATCTATCGCCGCACGCTCCTCGCGCAGGTAGCGTGCCACCGCCTGATGAAAGCCCGGTTCGGGAAAATGGTGCAAAGAATGCACCTCGCTGGGTATATAGCCGCGCGCCAGCTTGTGGGTGCCTTGCGCGCCCGCTTCGACCCGCGCCAAGCCGTGGTCTATGGCGAAATCCATGGCCTGATAATAGCACAATTCAAAATGCAGGCAGGAATGATCGTCGGTGCAGCCCCAATAGCGACCATAAAGGCAGTCACGCCCGATGAAGTTCAGCGCGCCCGCGATCGGTGTGCCATCGCGCTCGGCCAGCACCAAAAGCACGTCGTCGCGCATGGTGTCTTGAACAATGTTGAAAAAACGTCGCGTCAGATACGGCGTGCCCCATTTGCGCGCGCCGGTATCTTGGTAGAATTCCCAAAACGCATCCCAATGCTCCGGGCGCAGAGCGTCGCCGGTATAGGCGCGGATCTCGCCGCCGAAGCCCTGTGCCGTGGCGCGTTCCTTGCGGATGGTCTTGCGCTTGCGCGAGGATAGGGCGTTCAGAAAATCTTCGAACGTCGCATAGCGTTGGTTTTCCCAATGGAATTGTTCGGTCACGCGGTGCAGAAACCCGTGTTCGGTTCCGCGCGCGGCTTCCTCTGCCGTGCAAAAGGTGACATGAGCCGAGGACAGCCGATTGTCCCGCGCCACCTGCGCCATGGCTTGTAAAATTGCGGCGGTCCCTGCCGCTTCAAAGCCCGGCCTGCACAGGAAACGCCTGCCCGTCGCAGGCGTGAACGGCACGGCAATTTGCAGCTTGGGATAGTAACTTCCGCCCGCCCGTGAATAGGCCTGCGCAAACGCATGGTCGAAGATGTATTCGCCTTGGGAATGCGACTTCACATAATGCGGGGCAACCGCGATCACCGCCCCGTCTTGTTCCACGGTTATGTAGCGTGGTTCCCACCCCGTGCCGGTGCCAACGGAGCGCGACGCTTCGAGCGCGTGTAGAAAGCGATAGGTGGTGAAAGGGTCGGCGGGGCGGCCTGATGCGGCCTCTGAGCAGGCGCAGGCATCCCAATCCTGCGCCGCAATCTCGTTAAGCGACGAGATAAGCGTGACCGAAAGCGCCCCGCCATCCGCCATTACAGAGCCGCCAGCAGCGCCTCGCCACCTGAAATTTCGCAGGTGCCCGGGCTTTCTTCGGGATGGAAGACTGTGACAACGCCATCCTCGACCAACATCGCGTAGCGCTTCGAGCGGCCCATCAGGCCTACGGGCGGCGCGTCGAAACTCAGGCCAAGGGCGGCTGTGTAGGCGCCGGTGCCGTCAGCAAGCAACGTCAACCCGGCCTCTGTCGCGCCGGTTGCTTCGCCCCAAGCCTTCATCACGAACGGATCGTTGACCGAAACGCAGATAATTTCGTCCACGCCCTTTGTCATGAACTGGTCCTTTGTGCGGATAAAGCTGGGCACATGCGCAGAATGGCAGGTAGGTGTGAACGCGCCCGGCACGGCAAAAATCACTACCTTGCGACCTTTGGTCAGGCTGGATAGCTCAACTTTTTCCGGTCCCTCTGCCCCAAGGCGCGACAGTGTTGCTTCTGGCAGCGTCTCTCCGACTGTTACGGTCATCTTCCATCCCTCTGTTGGTTGTGTTTCGCTTTCCCACCGATATAGGGTTCAGCACGGTTTGGGCCAGAGGGGCAGAGGCAGGATGGACAGAATTGTTGTTGTGGGCGCGGGGCAGGCGGGCGCATCGCTGGTGGCGCGCCTGCGGGCCAAGGGGTTCGGCGGCGTGATCACGCTTCTGGGCGAAGAACCCGTGCCGCCTTATCAACGCCCGCCCTTGTCCAAGGCCTATCTGCTGGGCGATATGGCGCTGGAGCGGTTGTTCCTGCGGCCGGAAAGTTTTTACGCGGATCAGGGAATTGCCCTGCGCACGGATGCGCGGGTAACGGGTGTGGACCGGGCCGCGAAGCATGTGTATCTGGGCGATGAAGTGTTGCCCTATGATGCGCTGGCACTGACAACCGGGTCCAGTCCACGCCGCTTGCCCGCCAGCATTGGCGGGGCGTTGCCAGGTGTCTATACCGTGCGCGGCTTGGCCGATGTCGATGCGATGGCGTCCGAGTTCCGGGAGGGCGCGCGCGCGGTCATCGTGGGCGGTGGCTATATCGGGCTAGAGGCGGCGGCTGTGGCCGCCAAGCGTGGGCTGGACGTGACCGTGCTGGAAATGGCCCCGCGCATTCTGGCGCGGGTGGCAGCAGCAGAAACCGCCGAAGCGGTCCATGCGCTGCATGAACAGCACGGCGTGCGCATCCTGACCGACACGGCGCTGGCGCGCATCGACGG
>CAYNWX010000130.1:0-8613 GCA_964401005.1 uncultured Natronohydrobacter sp. | reverse complement strand
CTGGACGCCTTTGACTACGGCGCGCCGCCGCATGGTGGCTGCGCGGCGGGCATTGACCGCATCGTGATGCTGCTGGCGGGAGAGGCGAATATTCGCCAGGTCATCATGTTCCCGATGAACCAGCGCGCCGAGGATTTGCTGCTGAACGCGCCTTCGGACCCGACGAACGAGCAATTGCGCGATCTGGGTTTGCGGCTGGCCCCAAAGGATTAAGCGCGCAAATTGCACAGGGAACGGGCAGCGTCGCGGTGGCGGGGCAGCCGTTTTCCGTGGCTCAGATCAGCGGTAGCGCCCTCAGGCGGTTGCGCAACAGGGCCACGATCTGCGCGCGCTCGCCCGCTTGCACCGCGCGCTCCAAGGCGAAATCGCCCGTCATGCAAGCTAGTTGCGCAATAAACTGCCCGGCATAGGCGGGTTGCGCGGCAGCGCCGTTCAGCAGGTCCAGCGCCAGATACAGATCATCGCGCAGAGCCGCTTGCGTCGGACCTTGATCCGGCGCCATACTGCGGCGCAAGCCGAAGAATACCGGCGCAAGCATTTGGGTGAAGGCGGCACCGCTGCCGAAAGGTTTGGGCAGAAACCGGTCGGCCCCGGCAAGGAACGCGTCTTCCTCCATCTCCGGATCGCCGGATGTGGCGATGATCAGGCCGGTGCGCGGCCTGCGCCGTGCCAAATCTGCAATCAGGTCCAGCCCGGACCCATCGGGCAGGCCAAGGTCAACAATCGCGGCATCTGGCGTGTAAAGCGACATATGCCGCCGCGCGCTGCGCAGGCTGTCAGCCCGGCGCAGCCGCCCGGCCGCGCCGCGAAACAACAGGCGCACTGTGTCGGCGGTCAGGCGGCTGTCTTCGACCAGCAGCAGCGTGCCGCCGTGCTGATAGGGTTGCACCGGGGGCAAGCCGGGGCTGAGCGTGGTTGTCGATTCGGTGTTCATGGCATCCCTCCATGGCAGACTCTTAGTGAAGCGCCGATTGCCTAAGATCGGGTTAAGCGCCGGGGTTGCGGCCGCGTGTCACCCCCGGTTTGGCTTGCCAGAGGGGCCGGGCATGCCGCATATGTGGGAAAACGGAGGATATTTCATGATCGGACGCCTGAACCATGTCGCCATTGCCGTGCCGGATTTGCAGGCCGCGGCGGAGCAGTATCGCAACACTTTGGGCGCCGATGTAGGCGCGCCGCAGGATGAGCCGGATCACGGCGTGACCGTGGTGTTCATCACCCTACCGAATACCAAGATTGAATTGCTGTATCCGTTGGGCGAAGGCAGCCCGATTCAGGGGTTTCTGGACAAGAACCCGTCGGGCGGCATCCACCATGTCTGCTACGAGGTGGATGATATTATCGCCGCCCGTGACAAGCTGAAAGCCGATGGCGCGCGGGTGTTGGGCACCGGAGAGCCGAAGATCGGCGCACATGGCAAGCCGGTTCTGTTCTTGCACCCGAAAGACTTCAACGGCTGCTTGGTCGAGCTGGAGCAGGTGTAATGAGCATTATGTCCGCAATCGTGCTGTACGCGATGATCTGGTTTCTGACCTTGTTCATCGTGCTGCCCTTGTGGACCCGCACCCAAGGCGAGGCGGGCGATGTCGTGCCCGGCACACATTCGTCGGCCCCCGAGGATGCGCAAATGTGGAAAATCGCGCGCCTTGTGACCATCTGGGCCACGGGCCTGTTTGTGATTATTGCCGGGATTATCCTGTCTGGAGTGATCACCATGGACATGATCGAACGGGTTACCCGCCCGGGTTAGCGCCCGGTTTGCGCCCCTGTGTGCGGTGGTAGATATGGGTGAAGGCGGCTGACCCGATCACCGGCATCAGCAGGTTCACGAAGGGGATGGACAGCGGAACAGCCAGCCAGAGCCCAGCGAACCACAGGCGAATGTTGTGTTTGCGGCGCAGCGCGTGGGCCTCTGCCACACTGTGGCGGCGCAGCGCGACCATGGTAAAATATTCGCGTGCCAGTAAATAGGCGTTGATGCCCCAGAACACAACAAAACCAAGCCCGCCGGAAAAGACGAAGACGATCATCCCCAGCAGGTTCAGGCCCACCAGCACGCCGAAATAGCGGAGTGAGTCCATCGCGGCTGTGGCCATTGGCACGGGGTTGGGCGCGCTCAGGCCTGGATAGTGGCGGTGTTCTACGGCGCTGGCCACATCTTCCAAGAACAACCCGGTAAAGGCAGAGGCCACGGGTGCCATCAGGAAGATCGACAGGCCCAGCATGAAAAACAGCGACCCGATGGACAGAAGCGTTTGCAGGCCAGACACCTCGCCCGCGATGGGCAGCGTTAGCGTGCCGGGAACAAAGACCTGCACAACCAGCAGCAACAGCCCATACATGAAGAACAACAGCGCCACTGCCAGCGCCACGCCAAACCAAATCACGCGGCGAAAGGCCGGGTCCCGAAGTTGGCCTATGGCATTTGCATAAGCAGACAGGATCACGCGCTTATCCATTCGGTGACGGCCGCAAGGTCGGGCCGTGGGCGGTCGGGCGGGGCGAAATCTGTTGTCCCGATATGGACAAAGCCCGCGACCCATTCCTGCGGGGCGATGCCTAAGATGGATTGCATCAGGTGCGCGTTATGCGCGGGCCAGCCTGATAGCCAGCTTGCACCCCAGCCCGAGGCCAGCGCCGCGTTCACCAGCGCAAGGCAGACCGCACCCGTCGACAGGGTTTGCTCGATTTCGGGGATTTTTTCAGACGGTTTGGGGCTGGCTATCACAGCCACGCAAAGTGGGCTGTCCAGAAAGGCGCGCGCCGGTTTCTCACCATCCAGCCCGTTGGCGGCGGCATAATCCATGATCTGCGCGGCCACACGGTTGCCCGCAGGTTGCTGCAACACGATAAAGCGCCACGGCTCCAGCTTTCCATGGTCGGGCACACGCGCGGCGGCTTGAAGCAGCACCTCTAGCTCTGCCCGGTCAGGTGCTGGTTCGCGCAGCACTTTGGCAGGGCGAGACCTGCGGGTTAACAGAAATTCCAAGACGGGGTTTGGCGTGAAAGACATGCGCGCTCCTTGACGGTTGGCCAAGATGTATGCCCGATAGCGGATAGAAAAAAGGGCTGGCGGAATTTTCTGCGCAAGATGCCCGGATGTGCTAAGGGGCGGGCATGAAAAGAATTGCTTTCGGAATGATGTTGCTTTTGGCTGGTTGCGCCACGCCACAGCACTGCGATGGGCGGCTGGGACGGGTGATGGCCGAGATCACAGAGCGCGAACGCGCGATTGCGCGCGGCTACCGTGTGCAACCCGCGCAGGATGGCAAAACTCTGGTGCGGCTCTGCGGCTCGCCCGAATTGCTGTGCACCGATAATGTCCAACAACCGCGCGCGGCGCGGCGTTTGTCGGTGGATATGGCCGCAGAGCGCGCCGTGCTGGACCGGCTGCGCGCCGAGGAAGCAGTTTTGCGCGCGCAAGGGCAGGTCTGTTCTTAAAGCGGAGTGTTGAGATGACGGTTTATTGCTACGGGTCCATCAATCTGGACCACATCTACACGCTGCCCCACCGTCTGGCGCCCGGAGAGACGCTGGCCGCGACCGCCTACCACATAGAACTGGGCGGGAAAGGCGCGAATCAATCGGTTGCCGCCGCGCGGGCAGGTGCGGTGGTTCGCCATATCGGGGCCGTTGGGCCGGGTGGGGCTCAGGCGCAGCTTGCCGCTTTCGGGGTGGACGTTTCGGGCGTGCAAGTTGTGGCAGAGGCCACGGGCCACGCGATTATCCTTTTGGAGCCGGGCGGCGAGAACAGTATCGTCATTCATCCTGGTGCGAATCGGGCGCTGGATTTGGACGCGGCAAAGGCAGCACTTGGGGCCGCAGAGATTGGCGATCTGTTGCTGATCCAGAACGAGGTGGCGCATGCGGCCGAGATTGCGGAATATGGCATGGGCTTGGGGATGGAGGTGATCTATTCCGCAGCCCCCTTTGACGCGGCTGCGGTGCAAGCGGTGCTGCCCTTCACCAACATGCTGATCGTGAACGCGGTAGAGGCCGCGCAATTGCAAGATAGTCTTGGTGTGGCATTCGAGGATTTGCCGGTCGAGACCGTGATCGTGACGAAGGGCGCAGAGGGCGCAAGCTGGCACGCGCGCGGCACGCCTGAAATTCATGTGCCCGCCATGGCTGCGTGTGTGGTCGATACCACGGGTGCGGGCGATTGTTTCACCGGTGCGCTGGCGGCCGCGCTGGATGAAGTGATGCTACCGCAAGATGCCATGCGCTTTGCTGCCGCCGCATCAGGTTTGCAAGTTGGGCAAAAAGGCACGGCGAGCGCTATGCCTAACCGTGCCCAGATTGACGCTGTCTTGGCCGGTTAGCCACCCACAAAAGGCGCGTCGCTGCCCCAGATACGGCGCACCTGCGCGTCGCGCCCACAGGCGTTGCGGTAGTTTTTATAGGCGTCTTTGCGGGCGATCCAACCGAAGCGCGTTAGCGTGCGTTCTTCGCTATTGGCATAGTTCTGGTGGTAATCCTCGGCCAAGTAGAAAGGTGCTATGTCACGCACGGGCGTTACAATGGATTTACCCAGTTCCGCCTCTGCCGCCGCGATTGCCGCTTGTGCGATCGGTTGCTGGTCGGGCGTAGCAAAAATAGCGGTGGAATACTGCATGCCACGATCACAGAACTGCCCGCCCGCATCGAACGGGTCTATCGAGCGCAAGAACAGGTCCAGCACCTGACGGTAGCTGATCTGACCCGCATCAAAGGTGATCTGCGTCACTTCCAGATGGTCGGTGCGCCCACGCGCGACATCCTCGTAGGCGGGGTTAGGTTGGCTGCCACCTGCAAAGCCCACGCGCACATCGGTCACGCCCTCAACGCGCCGAAAATCAGCCTCGACGCACCAGAAACAGCCCCCCGCAACCAGTGCAGTCTGGGTTTGTGCCATGGCAGGCAGGGCGGTGAAGAACGCTGCGAACAGCGTGGCAACTAGGGTCGTCAGCCGCATATCGGGGACTCCGAGGTTTGAGTAACATTTCAATACCATACGCATGAAAGCGCCGGAGTGTTGCATGAAGGCGTGTCACGATGGCGTGAAACGACCGGGACAGCTTGGGATCAGGCACCACACGCGCTTCGGCGCATTTCCAGATCAGCGCACCAAAAATGGGATGATGAGGCCAAGTGCAAAAAGACGGAAGACGTGATGTGCTGCGACAAGGGCGGGTTCGAGCCCAGTTTCTATAGCAAGGGCCGCCATGATCTCAACGCCTCCCGGGGCAAAGGCCAGAAGCAATGCCGCGGCCGGGAGGTCTACCACTTGTGCAGCGATCAGCGCGCCGATCGCCGCAACGCTGCAGGCAATGACCGTCGTCGCCGTGCCTGCCACCAGGGCTTCGGGAAGCTCTCGCCGGTCGAAGCCGCGAAAGCGGGTGCCAATCAGTGCACCCATGCAAATGAAGGCCATAGTTGTCAGGGCTGGTGGCATTATGCCCGGCGTCAGGTTGCTGCCATGGCCAATGGCCGAGATTACCATGGCCCCGATCAGTAGCGGGGCAGGCACCCGCAACAGTTTGAACACAAGACCAAGAGCGATTGCGCTTGGGAACAAGATAATCAAAGACGATGGTGTGATCTCCGCCGATTGTGCCAACCTGCTGGTGCCTTCGACACCCCATAGCATGATGAGCACTGGCACAATCAATGTCAGCAGAAGCACTCGCATGGTCTGGACAAGGGCGATTTTTGGAACATCGGCCTTGAGATCGGTTGAAAGCGACAGCACGAAACTGAGATGGCCGGGCATTGCAGCAAGTGAGGCTGTGGTGCGCGTGTAGCCAAAACCTCGCACCAGAACTGCGCGCGCGACAAAGACGATGGCACAGAGCGTGACCGTCAACACGGCAAGTGAAAAGGGCCATGCAAGCGCAGTTGACAAGACCTCTGGTGTCACAGTGCTGCCAATGGAAAGGCCAATCAGCACGAAAACCGCGTCGCGCAGCAGGTTTGGGATTTGGGTTCGTGCACCCAGTAGTGTCGCGACCGACACGGCGGCGGCTGGCCCTGTCAGGACATAGGCGGGAAAACCGATGGCCCAGAACAGCGTTGCGCCTGCCGCGCCGATAGCAAGCGTCAGCGCCGTTTGCGCGGCTGCGTTACTTGTCCGGATCATAGGTCCACCTGTAAGCGGGCGGGGTTGGCCCCTTGTTGCGCCCGCCTTGTTGCGTTTGCTCCCACGCATGGGCCAATAGCCCGACGCTGCGTGACAAGCCGAAAAAGCCGCGCGCCAAAGGCGGCGGGCAACCCAGTTCAGCGTAGATGACCGCTGTTGCTCCGTCGATGTTCATGGGCACGGGCTTGCCGCGTTCCGTGGCCAGATGCGCCTCGATTGCGCGAGCGATGCGCGCGAAGGCTCCGCTGACAGCACCTTGTGTGGCCGCGTCATCAACGAGTGCCAGCAAGCGGGGCGCACGCGGGTCCACGGGTTTGTGAAAGCGGTGGCCAAAGCCCGGCAGGTAGCGGCCATGCGCGTTGCGCCATGTGTCGAGCGTTTGGGGTAGGTTCTGTGTCCCTGCATCTAGCGCCTGACCGTAAAGCGCGACCGCCTGTTCGCCTGCACCGCCATGTACATCGCCCAACATGTTCAGCCCCGTCGCCATGGCAGATTGCAGCCCCACGCCACAGGTCGCCGCCATGCGCGCAGCGGCGATGGAGGGGGCTTGCGGGCCGTGGTCAACGGCGGCGACAAGAGCGGCTTCAAACAGCGCGGCGCGGGGGCCGGAAATCTGCTCGCCCATGACCATCAGCCATATCATTTCGGCAAAGCCCATGTTCCCGATCAGGTCTTGCACCGGCTGGCCGCGCAGGTGGATGCGCCCCGGTTCCATGTCGATGATCGCGGTGCGCCACCAATCGGCCACGTCTTTGCCGTCTGTCATGTCACGCCCTCTGCCCGCAGGGTTGCAATTTCGGCCTTGCTGTAGCCCAACGCGTCAAGGATCGCGTCACTATCTGCGCCCAGGGCGGGCGGCGGTGTAGCGACAGAAGGGCGCATGCCGTCGATCAGTGCGCCGATGCGCATGACGTCAATTGCGCGACCCACACCGGGGGCATCCTCGAACCGCGCGAGCAGGTCGCGCGTGGTGATCTGCGGGTCTGCCAGAATGTCGGGCACCGACATGACCGCGCCCGCAGGCACGCCGATGGCGTTCAACTCATCCGCCCATGCCGCGGCGGGGCGGGTGGTCAGCACAGTTTCCAACTCGGCGCGCAGGCGCAGGCGGTTGCGCTTGCGATCCTCGCGCGTGGCGAAATCGGGATGCTCCAGCAGGTCAGCGCGGCCCAGATGACGGGCGAGCAAATGCCATTGCTCGTCCTTGTTTGCGGCGATGTTGAGCAAACCATCGGCGCATTGAAACGCGCCAGATGGGGCAGATGTCGGGTTCTCGTTCCCCTGCCGCTCTGGTGTAACGCCGCCGATCAGATGGTTCGAGACGACCCAGCCCATCGTCGCCAACACCGCATCGACCATCGGCACGTCGATGAACGCGCCACGGGGCGATGCGTTGAGCGCGGCGCAGATGGTCATGGCCGCGGTCAGCCCGCCCACCGTATCGGCCAACGGGTAGCCCACACGGGTTGGGGTGCCGTCTGCATCGCCGGTTACGGACATGACGCCTGACACACCTTGCACGATCTGGTCATAGGCCGGGCGCGCGGCCCATGGCCCGGTCTGCCCAAAGCCCGAGATGGCGCAATAGATCAGCGCGGGGTTTTCTGCCTTCAGCACGTCATAGCCCAACCCCAGCCGGTCCATCACACCGGGGCGGAAGTTCTCGACCAGCACATCGGCCCGGCGCACAAGGCGGCGCAGTGCCTCTTTCCCGCGCACGTCTTTCAGGTTCAGCGTGATTGAGCGTTTGCCCGCATTCTGCGCCAGAAAGCTGATGCCCATGCCGCGCGCAGACAGCGCTGGGTCGGCGCCAAGATTGCGGGCCAGATCGCCGCGTTCCACGGCCTCTACCTTGATGACATCAGCCCCAAGATGGGCAAGCTGGTGGCAGGCAAACGGTCCGGCCAGCACATTCGTCAGGTCGAGAACCGTTGTGCCCGCCAGCGGGTCAGTCGCCATCGGCCACGCCCTCGGCGCGTTTGCGGGCGCGGTAGCCCCGGTAGCTGGGCAAGAGCACCAGAACCAGCGCCAGCACGAGCAGACCCAGCGTCATCGGGCGTTCAAGGATAAAACCGAAGCCGCGATAAAGCTGCATCGCGCGGGCGAAGTTGTCTTCCAGCATCGTGCCAAGGATGAAGCCGATCAACAGCGGTGCCAGCGGATAATCGGCAAAGCGCAGAATGGTGGCTATCACGCCAAAGCCCACGAGGATGAGCAATTCCGTGGAATTGTTCTGCCCCAGATAGCTGCCCATCAGCGTGAAGAACAGGATGAATGGGATCAGGAAAGTACGCGGAATGGTCAGGATTTTGGCAATATAGGGGATCAGCGGCAGGTTCAGGATCAAGAGCACCAGATTGCCGATATACATCGAGATGATGACCGCCCAGAACACATCTGGCGTGTCGATCATCAGCCGTGGCCCCGGTGTGACGTTCAGCGCCAAAAGCGCGCCCAGCAGAATGGCCGTGGTCCCGGACCCCGGAATACCCAAG
>CAYNWX010000129.1:0-8395 GCA_964401005.1 uncultured Natronohydrobacter sp. | reverse complement strand
AGAAAACCGTAGCCCGGATGGACCGCTTCCGCGCCCGATTGGCGGATCGCCTCCATCACACGCTCGATCACGATATAGGACTGGTTCGCAGGTGCCGGGCCGATATGGATCGCCTCATCCGCCATCTGGACATGCAAAGCGTGGCGGTCCGCGTCGGAATAAACCGCAACCGTGGCAATCCCCATCTTGCGGGCGGTCTTGATAACACGGCAGGCGATTTCACCCCGGTTGGCGATCAGGATCTTTTTGAACATGCGGTCCTCGTTGGTTGAAACTGCGGGCGGGTCATGGAGTCACTCATCCCATGTGTCGAAGGCAAACTCGCTCGACCCATCGAAAAGCTGGGGGAAATTGGCTTGGGCCACGCGCATATCGACCCGCAACAGCGCGTCGTAGCTGGCCATGTCGAAAGGCTCTTCGGCGGGGACAACTTCGCGGCCGAACAGCCACGACAGACGCCCCGCATCCAGATTGCCGCGCTCGAACGGTTGGTCCCCGAAATGCGCGATCAGGGCACCAAGGAACCCTTCATCCGCGCGCTTGTCAGAGGCGCGCCGATCCGCGAACCGCTGGCGCTTGGACAGCGGAGTAACGCCCTTGGGGTTTGCGCGGCGGATGGTGAATTGAAAATCGGTGCTGGGAAGGCGACCGGGAAAACCACGATGCTTCAGCATGTTGCCCCCTTGAGTGTTGAAAGGGGCAGACGGGCCACCGGCGCGCGCAGCGCCGGGGCCATGATCCGGCTTAGATCAGTATTTCTTGGGCGATACAGGCTCGACCATGACCGGGGCCGGAACCGGCTCTGGTGCGGCGTGGTGCTTCGAGCAGGCGCCAAGGACAAGGGTTGCCCCAAAGGCAGTGAGGATAACAAATTTCGACATGCGCATCTCCTGTCGTGTCGATCGACCGGGCAAATTCCCCCCGGTGCTTGAAGGACGAGGGCGCGGCAGCAACCCCTCGCCAGTAACTTAGACGACAAAACATCGCTTGGCCACAAGGATTTGGAAACAACGAACAACCCCGGCACAAACTTTGTGCGGGGCGACGTCAAGAAGCGCGGCACCGAAGCAAGGGCTACCCCCTGCTTCGGGCACCGATTGTCACGTTTGAAATCAGTATTTCTTGGTCGCGACCGGCTCGACATAAACCGGGGCCGGGATCGGCTCGGCATAGACGGTTTCGGTTTTGCCAGAGTGCTTCGCGCAAGCGCCAAGCGAGACAACTGCCACCATGCCGGCAGCAAGAACGAGTTTGGACATGAATTTCTCCTGCTCATGTTTGCGTGGCGCGGTTTCTTGATTTGGCGCTGCCACGCTTCTTGGGTTACGGCCCCGCAAAGCGAACGCCGCGCTTTCAGCATATCCTGAAACCGATTCGCTGGCCACGAAAATTCAATCGGGACGGGCGCTTGTGGCGCAACTGCATCATTTGCGGGGGTATGCGGCATCTCAGTGAAGGAACTCGGCATCGTCCAGAGCGCAAACGCCGCCCTGAATAACGAACGACTCGAAATACTGGATCACGGTTGGATCGCTCAGGCCGAATTGCACTTCCTTGTCCATCAGCGTGACGACCACATTCGTGCCCTCTGGCACTGAACTCGACGCCAGATGGCGGGTGCAAATATTGAGCATGTCATCAAACAGGCGCTGTGGGTCGCGCTGATACCCTGCCACATCTTGGGCCAGCCCCTGCCCGATCATCCGCACCCGCTGGACCTCCTCCTCCAAGATCAGGTCCAGCGGGATGGCACCGGCCCCGGAGGGCAGGCGCAACCATTGTTCGGGCACATTCGAGTCCGAGATGAAGGCAAGGCAGGCCAAGGGAAGCAACATCGCGCGCGCTCCTTACAGCGGAATATTGTCGTGCTTTTTCCAAGGCATTCTATCTGCCTTGTTGCGCAAAGACGCGAAAGCGCGCGCGACCCTCTTGCGGGTGGATTGCGGCATGATGACCTCGTCGATAAAGCCATTTTCCGCGGCAACGAAAGGATTTGCGAAGCGTTCTTCATATTCTGCAATATGCGCGGAGGTCTTTTCCGCATCACCCAATTCTGAGCGATACAGGATCTCAACCGCGCCTTTCGCACCCATCACCGCAATCTCTGCCGTGGGCCATGCGTAGTTGATGTCTGCCTTCAAATGCTTGGATGCCATCACCACATAAGCGCCACCATAGGCTTTGCGGGTGATGACGGTCACTTTCGGAACCGTCGCTTCGCCATAAGCGTAAAGCAGCTTCGCGCCATGTTTGATGACGCCCGCATATTCCTGCCCGGTGCCCGGCAGGAAGCCCGGCACATCCACTAGCGTCAGGATCGGAATTTCGAACGCGTCGCAAAAGCGCACAAAGCGCGCTCCCTTGCGGCTGGAATCGATGTCCAGACAGCCCGCCAGAACCATCGGCTGATTGGCGACCACGCCCACGGTGCGCCCTTCCAGACGGATGAAGCCGGTGATAATGTTCTTGGCGAATTCCGCCTGAATCTCGAAGAAATCGCCTTCATCCGCGACTTTTAGGATCAATTCCTTCATGTCATAGGGCGTGTTCGGGTTGTCGGGGATCAACGTGTCTAGGCTTGGCTCCAAGCGCGCGGGATCGTCAAAAAACGGGCGGACAGGCGGCTTTTCGCGGTTATTCAGCGGCAGAAGGTCCACCAAGCGGCGCACTTCGATCAGCGCTTCCACGTCATTCTCAAAGGCTGCATCCGCGACCGAGGATTTGCGCGTATGCGTCAGTGCGCCGCCCAGTTCTTCGGCGGTCACATGTTCATTCGTCACGGTTTTCACCACATCCGGGCCGGTGACGAACATGTAAGAGCTGTCCTTCACCATGAAGATGAAATCGGTCATCGCCGGGGAATAGACCGCGCCACCCGCGCAAGGCCCCATGATCACGCTGATCTGGGGCACCACGCCTGACGCGGTGATATTGCGCTGGAACACGTCGCCATAGGCCGCAAGCGACGCGACCCCTTCCTGAATGCGCGCACCTCCAGAATCGTTCAGGCCAATGACCGGCGCGCCGTTCTGGATGGCCATATCCATGATCTTGCAGATTTTCGCGGCATGGGTTTCCGACACCGACCCGCCCATAACGGTGAAATCCTGCGAAAACACATAGACCACACGGCCATTGATCGTGCCCCAGCCGGTCACGACGCCATCACCCATCGGGCGGCTGGCCTGCATCCCGAAATCGACGCAGCGATGCGCCACGAACATGTCGAATTCCTCGAAACTGCCTTCGTCCAGCAACAACTCGATCCGCTCGCGTGCGGTCAGCTTGCCCTTGGAATGCTGCGCCGCGATGCGCTTTTCGCCCCCGCCCATACGGGCCTCTTGGCGCTGCGCTTCTAGCTGTTGCAGGATATCCTTCATGCGCTCCCCCTCCTTGGCGGCAGATCGGTTTGGCGCAACATACTTGCGCAAAACAGGGTTGAAAAGGACAGTTTTGATAATTTGCAAAACTGTCTGCAAAGCCCTTGGCAAATTTGCAAAACCGGGTGGAGATGTCAGCGCTTGAAATCCAGCAAAAGCGCGCTTAGTGAACATGTTCAACACCAAGACAGGTGCATCATGCCCAGCCCTCAGGCCCGTTTTCTGGACCGCACAACCCCGCCTCATGTGGCCACGCTGGTCGCGCAATCGGCCATTGCCGCGCTAGCGATGAACGTGTTCCTGCCATCGCTTCCCAGCATGGCAGCCAATTTCCAGACCGATTACGCAGTGGTGCAATTGTCGGTGTCGCTTTATTTGGCGGTCAACGCGGTGTTGCAGGTGTTCATCGGTGCGCTGTCGGACCGCTATGGGCGCCGCCCGGTCATGCTTGTAGCCCTTTGGGTGTTTGTTCTGGCCACGATCGGCACATTGCTTGCCCCGAACGTGGTCGTGTTCTTGTTGTTTCGCATGCTGCAAGCCGCCGTGGTCACGGGCATCGTGCTGTCGCGCACCGCGATCCGCGACGTATTGGGCGAAGGCGACGCGGCATCGCGCATTGGCTACGTGACCATGGGCATGGCCGTGGTGCCCATGCTGGCCCCAGCCTTGGGTGGCCTGCTGGACGAAGCCTTTGGCTGGCGCGGCAGTTTCGGGCTGATGCTGGTCGCAGGTATAGCTGTGCTGGCGCTGAGCTGGCGCGACATGGGCGAAACGCGAGCCGGTGGCAGCGGCACCTTCCGCGCACAATTCGCCGAAATGCCGGAACTGATGCGCTCGCGCCGGTTCTGGGGCTATTGCGCGACCTCGTCCTTCGCCTCTGGTGCGTTCTTCGCCTATCTGGGCGGCGCGCCCTTCGTGGGCGCGCAGGTCTTTGCCATGTCGCCGTCGGTCTTGGGCCTGTTCTTCGGCGCGCCAGCTTTGGGCTATGCGGCGGGCAATTTCGCCTCTGGCCGCTTTGCGGCGCGCGTTGGCATAGACCGGATGATCCTGATCGGTGCGCTGATCAATTTCGCGGGGATGGCGCTTCTGTCGCTGCTCTATTTCGGTGGCTTGCGCAGCGAATGGGTCTTCTTCGGCTGCTTCATCTTCGTCGGCCTTGGCAACGGGATGATCCTGCCCTCGGCCACCTCGGGGATGATGTCGGTGCGCCCGCATCTGGCGGGGTCGGCCAGCGGTATTGGCGGTGCGATCATGATCGGCGCGGGTGCGGCTTTGTCAGCGCTCGCAGGGGTGCTGCTGCAACCGGGCAGCGGGGCGGAACCGCTGATCGTGATGCTGTTCGTCACGACCGGGCTGGCGGTGGGCAGCATTCTGTATGTCATCGCCCGCGCCCGCGCGATTGGGGCTTGACCGACCCGCGTGACTTTGCAAACCATTTGGCAGGTTTTGCAAAAGGTGCCCAATGGCGCAACAAAAGCTTTATGCTGGCGCGAAGCTGCGCGAGATTCGCACCCAGATCGGGCTAACGCAGAAAGATTTCGCCGCCAAGCTGGGCGTATCCCTGCCCTATCTGAACCAGATGGAGAATAACAACCGCCCGCTTTCCACATCGGTGGTGCTGGCGCTGGCGCGCGAATTCGGGCTGGATGTCACGGAATTATCTGCAGGCGACAGCGAACGGCTTGTGTCGGACCTACGCGAAGCCTTGGCCGACCCGCTTTTCGCCAATGCCACGCCTTCGCTGCCCGATTTGCGCTTGGTGGGGGCCAATGCGTCGGGCTTTGCGCGCGCATTTCTGGACCTGCACCGCGCCTACCGGCAAGCCCAAGAACAGCTTGGCGCGCTGGATGAGGCGTTGGGCCGTGAAGACAGTTCCCTTCGCCTTAGCCCGTGGGAAGAGGTGCGCGATTTCTTCCATTATTGCGACAATTACATAGATGCCGTGGACCGCGCCGCCGAGCATTTCGCCGCCCAAGCCGGACCGGTGCTGGACATGGCCGAGCACGCCACGGCCATGCTTGCGCGCCAGAAGATTACCCTGCGCATGGTGCGCGGCGCACCGTTGCGGCGGTTTGATCCGGCCAGCGGCATTCTGGAAATCTCTGCCAAGGCGAGCCCTGCCACGCAGGCGTTCCAGCTTTTGCACCAAGTCGCGCTGCTGACGCAATCGGACCTGCTGGAGGCCACGCTCGACCTTGCGCGCTTTCAATCAGACGAATCGCGCGCGATTGCCAAGATCGGGCTGGCCAATTACTTCGCGGGCGCGGCCTTGCTGCCTTACCGGCGGTTTCTGGCGGCTGCGCAAAGCTGTCGGCACGATCTGGAAACCTTGGCCGACCAGTTCGGCGCATCTTTGGAGCAGGTGGCGCACAGGCTCTCGACCTTGCAGCGCCCCGGCGCCAAGGGCGTGCCGTTCTTCTTCGTGCGGGTGGACCAAGCGGGCACGATCACCAAGCGCCACTCGGCCACGCGGCTGCAATTCGCGCGCTTCGGGGGTGCCTGCCCCTTGTGGAACGTGCACCGCGCGTTCGAAACGCCTGGCCGCTTTCTCCGCCAGATGGCCGAAACTCCGGACGGGGTGCGTTATTTCTGCCTGTCGATTGCCATTTCCAAGGGCGGCGGGTCGTTCCACGCGCCGGTGCGCCGCTACGCCATTGGGTTGGGCTGCGAGGTCGACCATGCCGATGCGTTGGTCTATGCCGATGGCATGGACCGGAGCGGCGGGTTCGACCCGATCGGCATTTCCTGCCGCATCTGCGAGCGCGAGGATTGCCACCAACGGTCCGTACCGCCACTCGAGCGGCGGCTGCGGGTGGACCATGACCACCGTCATGTCCTGCCCTACAGCATGGAATAAAGGCCCGGAATAACCGGGCCTTTAGGCTTATTGCGGAATACGCAGAACTTGACCGGGATAGATTTTATCCGGGTGGGTCAGCATCGGGCGGTTGGCCTCGAAAATCTCGGGGTAGCGGTTGGCATTGCCCAGAGTCTTTTTGGCGATAGCCGACAGCGTGTCGCCCTTGGCCACGGTATGAAAGACCGGGGCGACGTCGTCATCCTCGGCTTCAACCTCTGCCACGCCTTCGACATTGCCGACCGCAAGGATGATCTTTTCCTTCATCTCGGCGCTGACGGCATTGCCTTCGACGACGACCTTATCCCCCTCGACCTTTATCTCAACGCCCGTCGCGTCCAGCCCCAGATCGGCGATTTCGGCTTTCAGTGCCTCGGGGTCAGGTGTTGCAGCTTCTGCCGCGCCCACGCCGAACAATTTCTTACCTGCGGATTTTGCAAAGGACCAAAGCCCCATCGTTCATACTCCAACTAAGTTACCTGCGACAGTCGCGCGGCATTTGTGCCTGCATCACGTGACGGGGGCAAGACAAAAGCCCCGGCTTGCGGGCCGGGGCTTTGGGGTCATTCCGCCGCTTGCGCGTAGCTTTCGACCGGCGGGCAAGTGCAGACAAGGTTGCGGTCGCCGAACACGTTGTCCACGCGGCCCACGGGCGGCCAGTATTTGTCGCCCCGGAAGCTGGCAGGGGGGAAACAACCTGCCTCGCGCGTATAGGCGCGGTCCCAGTCGGCGATAAGGTCTTCGACCGTGTGGGGCGCGTGGCGCAGGGGGCTGGCCTCTGGCGTGATCTCGCCGCGTTCGACCGCGCGAATTTCGTCGCGGATTGCCAGAAGTGCCGTGATAAAGCGGTCGATTTCGGCCTTGGTTTCCGATTCTGTCGGCTCTACCATCAGGGTGCCAGCAACCGGCCAGCTCATTGTCGGCGCGTGAAAGCCGTTGTCGATCAGCCGTTTGGCAATGTCATCGACCGTCACGCCCACATCGGCAAATGGCCGTGTGTCAAGGATGCATTCATGCGCGATGCGGCCCTTGTTGCCCATGAACAAAATATCATAGGCCCCGCGCAACCGCGCCGCGATGTAGTTCGCGTTCAGGATGGCCACGCGGGTGGCCTGAGTCAGCCCTGCCCCGCCCATCATCAGGCAATAGGCCCAGCTAATCAGCAGGATTGACGCCGACCCATAGGGCGCGGCGGAAACTGGTCCTTCGGCCCCACCGGTTTCGGGATGGCCGGGCAGGAACGGCGCCAGATGCGCCTTTACGCCAATCGGGCCCATGCCGGGACCACCACCACCATGCGGGATGGCAAAGGTCTTGTGCAGGTTCAGGTGGGATACATCGCCGCCAATCTCGCCCGGTTTCACAAGCCCCACCATCGCGTTCAGGTTCGCCCCGTCGATATAGACCTGGCCCCCGTGGTCATGGGTGATGCGGCACACTTCGCAGACGGTTTCTTCAAACACGCCATGGGTGGAGGGGTATGTGATCATGCAGGCGGCCAAACGGTTGCCCGCTTTCGCGGCTTTCGCGCGGAAATCGTCCAGATCCACATCGCCATTGGGCGCGGATTGCACCACAACTACCTGCATGCCGCACATCTGCGCGCTGGCGGGGTTCGTGCCATGCGCCGACATCGGGATCAGGCAGATGTCACGGCCCGTGTCGCCGCGCGCGCGGTGATAGGCCTGAATGGTCAACAGCCCCGCATATTCGCCCTGCGCGCCGGAATTGGGCTGCATGGACATATCGTCATAGCCCGTGATCTCGCACAGTTTCGCTTTCAGGTCGGAAATAGCCTCTGCATAGCCTGCCGCCTGATCGGGCGGGCAGAACGGATGCAGGCTGGAAAATTCCGGCCAGGACAGCGGCATCATCTCTGCCGCCGCGTTCAGCTTCATGGTGCAAGACCCCAGCGGGATCATCGCGCGGTCCAGCGCCAGATCGCGATCACTCAGCCGGCGCATGTAGCGCATCATCTCGGTTTCGGCGCGGTTCATGTGAAAGATCGGGTGCGTCAGGTAATCCGACCGGCGCAGAAAGCTCTCGGCAAAGCCCAAATTGCCCAAAGGCTTTGGCAGACCGTCAATCCCGAATACGCGCAGAACCCGCAGCAGAACATCTTCGTTGCTGGTTTCATCCAGCGAGATGCCGACATGGC